>JAUZQA010000044.1 GCA_030705665.1 Bacillota bacterium | reverse complement strand
GGAAAGACTGTACGAGCGCGGTTTCAATCAGGCGGAGGCGCTCCTAGCTGCTGCCGGATTTTCACCGACACCTCTTCTCACCCGTATCCACTCCGAAAAACAATCCAAAAAATCACGTACAGAGCGGATTCATGTCCCGCAAGTTTTCCAAGTTTCAGAGAATGTGAGTGGAAAAATCCTGTTAATCGATGACATTTATACAACCGGTTCCACCCTCAGGCATGCGGCCAAAATTCTTAAAGAAGCGGGAGCCGAGCGGATTCAATCTATCACACTTGCACGCTAGATAATGGATGAGTCTAAAGAACGGGTTTTTATATCCACTGGCAATATAGCAAGCTATAATAAAAGAAAAACGGTGATTCCGCCAAACGCAAAATACATAGGAGGGTGACCCCTGATGGAATTAATAAACTGCCCAAACTGCAATGAAATTTATGAAAAAAATAAATTCCGAGATGTCTGTCCAAAATGCTGGAGAAAAGAAGAAGCCGACTTTCAGACTGTAAATAACTTTATGCGAAGACGGGTCAATCGTGTGGCTACCGTTGAGCAAATTGTTGACCAAACAGGTGTGAGTGAAAATTTGATTTTAAAGTTTATTAAAAAAGGCCGTCTTCAACCCAGCATGTTTCCAAATCTAGGCTACCCTTGTGACCGCTGCGGCCGGTTTATCCAAAAGGGAAATCTTTGCACGGTATGCAATGAAGAACTTCGGGACGAGCTCGAAACTTTCCAAAAAGAAGAACAACTCAAAAGGGAAAGAGAGAAAAAAACCTATTTGTATAAAAAAAATTAAAAAAGAGCCGATAATAGGTATAGAACAAGGTTCAGGATGGAAAGTGAGGTATACCTATGAAAATAAATCCATTTGGATCTCAAGGAATTAATCCGTATAAACGGCAAATGAACAAGCTGGATCAAGCCAACAAAACGGCAGGCAAAGCAGGAGACAAAGTAGAAATTTCATCTGCCGCCAAAGAAATGCAGCAAGAATCACAGATCACCAATGAACGCGATATAAAAATCAACGAGCTTAAAATCCAGGTCGAAAATGGCACCTACAAAGTCGACCCAAAAGCCGTTGCGAACAGCATTGTTAATTTTTATAAAAAATAAGGGGACCAATCATGTCGGCTGAAAAATTAATTTTCACGATGGAAAAGCTGTTAAAACTTCATAAAAGTCTTTATGAAATCGCCCAAAAAAAGACGGAAACTGTTAAAATTGGCGACATCGATGCCCTGAATCAAATTCTCAAGGACGAGCAGGCCCATCTAACGGCCATTAACTTATTAGAAAATGAACGGCAAAAATACACCTCACCGTTGGTACCAGGGACGGAAAAGCCAACGATCGAGGACTGCCTCACTGTGGTGGACGAAAGCAACCGCCAGTCACTCGACCATTTAAGGTCAGAATTAAAAAATACGATTATCGAAATTCAGCAGCGGAACGAGTTAAATCAGCAAATGCTCTATCAATCATTGCAATTTGTCAATTTGTCCTTAAACTTAATCGCCCCGCAGCCTGAGGATTATAACTATGGCCCGCAGGCAGGGCAAGGAGCCTTACCAGGACTGCTGAATTTAAAAGCATAACAATGGAGGAATCTCAATGGTTTCAACCTTTATGGGATTAGAAATAGCAAGGCGGGCAATGGCGACCCAGCAGAGCGCTTTATATGTAACCGGACAAAATGTTTCCAATGCCAACACGCCCGGGTATACACGGCAGCGGGTTAATTTTCAAGAGACAGAGCCTTATCCAACCGTGGGCATGAATGCACCAAGCATTCCCGGGCAAATGGGCACAGGAGTTGAAGCAAGTTCGATCACAAGAACACGTGAAGCATTTCTTGATGCCCAGTACCGCTCTGAAAATAGCAAATTAGGATACTGGCAATCGCAATCCGACTCTCTGAGCAAAATGGAAAGCATCATGAATGAAACGACCGATTCAGGTTTATCCAATACAATAGATCAATTCTGGTCATCCCTACAGGACTTGGCCAGCGACGCCACTAACTCTGGCTCTCGCTCCGTTGTTCGTCAGCGCGGAGAAGCGGTTGCAGACACGTTTAATTATCTATCAAATTCACTATCGACTGTCCAAAAAGATCAAAAGGACCAGCTCAATGTTACCGTCAAACAGGCTAATTCCTTGCTTGACCAATTAAATAATGTCAATAATCAGATTGGGGCCGTTGAACCAAACGGGTATCTGCCTAATGATTTGTACGATGAACGCGACAGGCTATTGGATCAACTATCCTCTGTCGTCAATATTAAGGTCGACTACCAAAAGTCCGGCGGAAACGCGAACCCAAATGCCGAAGGCCAAGTATCTATTAAAATGATCGATGACAGTGGCTCAGAGTTGGGCGTCCTTCTGGGACCTGCAGGCGCAAATGATCTAAAGGTTAATTACGATGGGGCAGACCAATCCGTAAAAACGATCTCAATCGGCAGCCAATCCATTGATTTTTCAAAAATGAACTCAAGCGGCCAGCTCAAATCATTAATCGAATCCTACGGATATGACAGCAACGGACAAGCTAAGGGAACCTATATCGATATGAAGAATGAACTCGATAATCTTGCTTACACATTTGCCACGGAATTTAACAAGGTGCATGAAGCAGGCTTGAGTCCGAACGAAATCACCAACAATAAAGCGGAAGATATCCCGTTTTTTGCTGACAAGGTAAATGGAGATATTACCGATAAAAAAAGTTTCGCAAGCCGAATGGGTCTTTCGCAACAAATCCAGGACAGTCTTGATAATATTGCTACAGCAAGCGGATCAGATCCATCGACTGCAACCGCAGGCGATTCTTCCAATGCAACAGCACTGGCGAATGTGATTAAACAAAGCTTTACATATAGCCCAGATGCCCAAGCAGCAAATTTTCAAGGCTATTATCAAAATGTCATCGGCGGCATGGCGGTACAATCGCAGGAAGCAACACGAATGACCACCAACAGTACAACGCTTCAACAGTCAGTTGATCAAAAACGCCAATCCGTCAGTTCAGTTTCACTTGATGAAGAAATGACCAACATGATCCAATACCAGCATGCCTACAATGCTGCAGCCCGAATGATTACCTTGCAGGACGAGATGCTCGACAAAATTATTAACGGTATGGGTACCGGAGGAAGGTAGGTGAAATAAATGCGCGTCACACAATCGATGCTAGCAGCAAACTCGCTGCGTAATTTAAGTGCAAACTACTTAAAAATGGGGCAGGACCAAGACCAGCTTTCATCTGGAAAAAAAATCAACAAACCTTCGGATGATCCTGTTGCAGCGATGAAAGGAATGTCCTATCGCTCCGATTTGGCTTCAGTCGGCCAATACAAGCGGAACGTATCTGAGCTTCAAACATGGATGGACAACTCCGAGTCAGGGATGAATGAGGCAAATAGCGCCTTGCAGCGGATCCGTGAGCTTGTCGTCCAAAGTCAGAATAGTTCACTGACAGATGTAGATAAGCAGGCGATAGCGGATGAAGTGGGGCAGCTTCAGCAGCATTTGGTGAAAACCGCCAATACTCAAGTTGCAGGCAAATACATATTTCATGGCAACGATGTGCTGAATCCTCCTGTTGTACAAGAGAATCCACCAAAAGTTGCCGCAAATTTAACGGATCCAAAAACGAATGATTACAGTATCGAAGTTTCCAGCGGGGTTACACTACAAGCCAACGTCAATCCGGCGAATGCCTTTCCTCAGGAAATGTTTGATGTGGTCGGAAGCATTCAAACTACCTTACAAAGCAGTAACAGTAGTTCAACCAATATGGACAGCCTGCTGACAAGTCTAGACAAGGTGATGGACACAATGTCGGCAGAGCGTTCTGAGCTTGGGGCCCGTTCCAATCGGTTGGATATGGTATCCAACCGCCTTGATCAGCAAGAGGTCACAGCGACCCAAGTCTTGTCTGATAATGAAGACGTGGACATGGAAAAGGTAATCATGGATTTAACCAATCAGGAAAGTGTTTACCGTGCATCCTTAAGTGTCGGATCCAGAATCATTCAGCCATCATTAATGGATTTTCTCAAATAAAAGCTATTTCTTTAGGGAATAGCTTTTTTTACTAGGGGGTAAATTCGTGAACTTCCCACAGATTACGATGCATTCAACTTATGGCCAAATAGAAATCAACACGCAAAATGCCAGTTTAAGCATTGAACAGCCGCCAGCTGATTTAAATATTGAGCAGCCTAAAGCCGAAATGATCATTAACCGGACTCCACCCTGGCTCACGATTGATCAATCCCGCGCCCGTGCCGATGTTGATTTAAAAAGTGCTAGGCAAAGAATTGAGGAAGCTGCACAGCAGGGACATCAGAGTGCGGCGGAGGGCATTGCTCGGCGTGCTCAAGAAGGCGAAGAGTTGATGAAAATTGAAAATGGCGGTGGCGTGATTGCTCAGCAGGCGAAGCAGCGAAGAATCGTACCCGAGCATGAATTTGGCATCGGCTGGGTGCCATCAGTTGGCAGTGTGAAATTCGATTATAATCCAGGTCAACTGGATATCAATTGGAACATACACAAACCGGTTATCAATAGCCAGAGCCACCAGCCAATTATTAATTTTAATCCAGGCAATATAAACATTAGCATGAAACAATATCCATCATTAAACATTGATATTTCTTTATAAAGGAATGGTGTAAGCATGATTCAGACAAAATATCATGGTGAAATTGAAATTAATAATGAAGAAATCCTTCATTTTGAAAAAGGAATTCCAGGCTTCCTGGATGAAAAGGAATTCGTCATTCTGCCGTTATCAGACGATCACACATTCTCGGTGATGCAATCTGTTAAAACTCCGCAAGTTGGGTTTGTAGTTGCCAATCCGTTTCATTACTTCCTTGACTATGATTTTTATCTTGAAGATGGTGTTCTAGAAGAATTAGGACTTCAGTCAGAAAAAGAGGTTCTAGTTTATTCTTTATTAACAGTGGAGGACCCATTTGAAAAAACCACTGCCAATTTACAAGCACCTGTCGTTATTAATTCATCTAATCATAAGGCAAAACAAGTAATCTTAAACGTCGGAAACTATAAAACTAAGCATCCTATTTTTCAGAAAGGGTGATTCAGAATGTTAGTTCTAACTAGAAAAAACGGTGAATCCATCAAAATTGGTGATGACATCGAAATTACTATTATCTCCGGAAAAAACGATCAAGTTAAAATTGGCATCAAAGCTCCAAAGGATGTGGAGATTTTTCGTAAAGAAATTTACGACCAAATTATAATGGAAAACCAACAAGCCTCTCAGGATATTTCAGGCTTACTAAATTTCTTAAAAAAATAATGTGAAAAAATAAAAGGTTCTATTAAACTATTCCTCCTTGATGCCGATAAAAAGACTGTAAGAGAAAATAAGGGCGGCCGACCTTATGACTCGACACTAAGCAGTTCACAAGGATGTGAACTTAAAATTCAAGGAGGAAAAATACATGCAAATTAACCACAACCTTGCTGCGTTGAATACATTAAACCATTTAAATTCAGCTTCTAACGCGCAAGCTAAATCAATGTCAAAATTATCTTCAGGTCTTCGCATTAACGGTGCTGCAGACGACGCAGCCGGACTTGCCATCTCTGAAAAAATGCGCGGCCAAATCCGCGGTTTAGACCAAGCTAGCCGAAATGCGCAAGATGGTATTTCTCTTGTAGGTACTGCAGAAGGTGCATTAAATGAAACTCACGACATTCTTCAACGTATGCGCGAGTTGGCAACACAATCTGCTAACGATACCAACACAGCTGATGACCGTTCACAAATTCAAAAAGAAGTTGACCAATTATCAAAAGAAATTGGCCGAATTGGTACTACTACTCAGTTCAACACGCAAAACCTGTTAGATGGTTCATTCAATGGTACATTCCAAATTGGTGCCAACCAAAATCAGAATATCAGTGTTAGCATCAATGATATGCGTTCTTTCAATTTAGGTGTATCTGGAGCAGCTACTTTTGTTGATAGTGGGTCTTATGTTGCTGGTGCAGGTACTGTAGGTGACACGCTGAAAGATGGAACATACAGTGTTGTATCAGCTGGTGGAACCAATTATAATTTGAAGGATGCAAGTGGTAACATTGTTGCAAAAAGTGCTGATAGTGGTGTTACTTTTACTACTCAAGCAGCTGATGGCTCTGCAGGTGATGATACATTAACATTTACCCAAGCAGTTACATCCGGAAGTGTAGCAGTTTCCACAGATGCAGCAGGTACAACATCATATAAGGGCACAGCACAATTCACTAATACAGGATTACAAGCTGGAGATTATACTTATGATGCAAGTAAAAATGGTCTAGTTGATGGAAATGGTACAATTATTGCTAATACTGCAGATGCTGGAAAGACTTTCACAGCAAACGTAAATGGTGCTACAACTACTGTCTTTACAGCCACTGTAGCGTTAACAGACAAGGATAAAATTAGTGTTGGTGGTATTGACGTTTCAAATCAATCCTCTGCAAACAGTGCCATCACACAAATTGACAAAGCTATTCAAACTGTTTCAACTGAACGTTCTAAATTAGGTGCTGTACAAAACCGTTTAGATCATACTGTTAACAACTTAAGCACTTCTTCTGAAAACTTAACATCTGCAGAATCACGTATTCGTGACGTAGATATGGCTAAGGAAATGATGACTCAATCTAAAAACAGTGTTCTTGCCCAAGCAGCTCAAGCGATGCTTGCTCAAGCAAACCAACAGCCACAACAAGTGCTTCAATTACTTCGTGGATAATAGAATTATTAAGGAGGCTCCCGCTTCTAATAGCTGGAGTCTTTTTCTATACATTAATCGGAAAAAATTGAAAAATAAAAACCTGCTCAATAGAACAGGTTAGGCATTTATCCAAATAATACTTTTTCATATTGTTGCTTTTGATCGGTCGAATATTTATGCAAGTTTTGATTGACTTCACTTAGTATTTGATCAATAGCAAGCTCCATCGTTTCTTTCCCTATGTCGGAATCGCGAATACTGGATTCTATCTTTGTAAGATTATTTTGTAATGCGAGAGAGCTATTCATCGTATGTTCAAGTGCAGAATATTGGGAGCCCACTTGGGTAATATAACCCGTTACTGTTTTAATTGCCTTTTGAGTGGTTTCGAGAAGTTTGGCTGCATCTTCTTTTGTCTCAACAGATGCATTGGCAAGACCAAGTTTAGAGGTTGAAAGGTCAATTAGTTGGACTTTCATCGTTTGACCAGATCCTGAACCGAGTTGTATAACTATATTTTTGGGGTTATCCTTAGCATTATTAGCTCCCAATAGATTAGTAGTATTAAATTGAACGGTATCGGCTGTTTGTTTTATGGAAGAAACCAGTTGGTTAACTTCTATTTGTACCTCACCGCGACTTTCATCGTCCATCGTATCATTTAAAGCCATAACTGATAATTCATATAATCTTTGAATATCCTCATTTGTTTTTGTAAGTCCATCCTCTGTTGCACTTAGATACGACATCCCATCCTGGATGTTTCGTTGGGATTGTGCCAATCCGCGAATTTGGGCCCGGGTTGTTTCGGAAACAGCTAATCCGGCAGGGTCATCGGCAGCAGTCAAGACTTTTAAACCAGACGATATATTCCTGGTTGCCTTATTAAGTCTGGCTGTAATTTTTGAACCTCTGTTGTTTAAAAATTTATTTTCAAAATCGCTGTTAAGCCGCAAAATATCACCTCCCTATTATTCACATTTGTTATTTATATCGACTTAAATAGGTAATTTTTCATAGAAATATTAAATTTTTTAGAGAAATAAGCTTCATTATTAACGGAAATCTGGTGTTTTTCAATTATTTTGTGAACTGATATTAACAAACTAGGACTTTTTTGGTAACCGATAGGCATAAATGACTATTTTATTATAGGACAAATGGTATTATTCTATTATTAGAGTCACAAATTACCAAGTGAAAAAGGCAAATCATGGGAAACTATGAGGCGCAAAGCCAAGGGCCTGACCCATGAGGGCTTATTACTCATGGATGGCAGCCGGTTGCCGCAAGGGATCATAGCTGTGTTATTCTATGAACCTTGTATAAGGTTCATTTTTATTTGCCTCTTCACATGAAAGGTGGGGAATTAAATGGTTAGAAAACGAAGGCTAAGCTCAATGATTGCATTACTTCTTCTTTTGTTTCAGGTTGCGTATCCTATCGGAAATGTTTTTGCTGCTGATAGTGGAGTTATCTTACCTCCAAGTAATCTCGCTTATCAAGCAACGTCACCGGAAGATGGTAACTTGGTTTGGAGTTCTGTTAACAGTGCTACTGGCTACAATGTTTATCAAATTACAGATGGTCAGTTGGTTCTTCTGGGTACGACAAAAACCAATAGCTATGCATTGAACAATTTGGCCGAAGGGAATTACAGTTATGTAGTTTCAACATTAAGCACAGCCAGTGAATCAGGACCATGTGCACCTGTGGATGTAAACATTGTTTATCCCACAATGGCGGCACCTTCTTCTTTGACAAATACCATTCAAAATGGAAATGACATTGTCCTTACTTGGGGATCGTCCCAATATGCACAGAAATATAATGTTTATCAAATCGCTCAAGATGGGACAAAAACATTATTAACATCCACCTCTTATCGAACTTATACGATTGTTAATGCTAATGAAGGGAAATATTCATTTGCAGTTTCCGCGGTAAATTCGCTGTATGGGGAATCAGCTGTTTCAACTTCTTTGGATGTGAATTTAGTCTTTCCTGTTATGCAAGGACCAGCAAATCCAACATTTACGATTACCAATGGCAACGACATTAATTTGAAATGGCAGGCCGCCAGCTATGCAAATAGCTATAAAATCTTTCAAATTATTGACGGACAGGAAGTTTACAAAACATCCTTAACTACAACTAGTGCTATTTTTACAAATATGCAAGCTGGGGATTATGTTTATAAGGTATATTCTGTTAGTGATCGTTTTGGAACGTCTGCTAACGGCAGTCAAATCTCATTAACGGTAAGCCCAATAACAATGGTTCCTCCAAGCAGCGTAAGTTATAAATTTCAAAATATTAACGATGTTGTTTTAACTTGGGGAACATCGTCCTATGCGACTGCGTATAAGGTTTACCAAATAATCAATGATCAAAAGGTTTTAATGGGTACTTATACAGGTACAACTGCTACTTATACAAATCAGCTTGGCGGGGACTATACGTATGAAGTTCATTCCTATAGTGACAGATTTGGCGAGTCGGAGACTGGCACTACAGTCAATTTAAGTGTTGCCACAGTAACAATGGTACCACCCAATAATGTTGTATCTAACATACAAAATCTAAATGATATTGTTTTATCGTGGGATGCTGCTCCTAATGCTGGAAGTTATAATGTATACCAAGTCATTGACGGGCAAAGAGTATTAAAAAGTACTGTTACAAGTACAACTGCAACATTTACCAATATGCCAGCGGGTGACTATACCTACGAAATTACAGCCGTCAGCAGCCGATTTGGTGAATCCGCCACAGGCAGTAAAGTTTCATTGACCCTTGACCCTGTCATAATTCAAAAACCTGCTAATTTTTCCTATCAAATTCAAAATGGCAATGATATTTCATTAACCTGGGATTCAGCTGCAAATGCAACGAATTATCGTGTCTATCAAATTGTTAATGGTCAAAGAGTATTAAAAAGCACAGTAACTAGCAATTCAGTAACCTTTACCAATATGCCAGCAGGTGATTACAGTTACCAGGTTTATACCTACAATAGCCGTTTCGGCGAATCAGCTGATGGATCTGCACTTTCCTTTTCACTAGTTTTTCCTTCGATGGACCCACCGGGTAATGCTGTTTCTAGTATTACCACTTCAACGGCTTTTACATTAAGCTGGGATTCGTCGCCATATACAACTAGTTATAAAGTTTATCAGATTGTAAATGGAACGAAGACACTGAAAAATACTGTTTCAGGAACAAGTATAAGTTATACCAGTATGCAGCCAGGACAATATCTATATGAAATTCATTCTTACTCCAGTCGGTTTGGTGAGTCTGCAAATGGCAGTCAGGTCTCAGTCACATTAACAGGACAAGCAATGGGAACCCCAACCAATTTGCAATACTCCATATTAAACGGAAATGATATTAAATTAACTTGGAACCCCGTCCAATATGCAACTAATTATAAAATTTATAAAGTGATTGATGGCTTTAAAATACTCCAAAGTACAATAACAGGAACCAGTATTACTTATACAAACCAGCCTGCAGGCAATTATGATTTTGTAGTGGATTCCTATTATTCCTTGTTCGGTGAATCACCACAAGGAGCCGAGACTCAATTTACATTGGTTTACCCAAGTATGCAGAAACCGGCTAATTTAACTGGAAGTACTCAAAACATTAGTGACATTGTCTTGAAATGGGACCCTGTTCAATATGCCACAAGCTACAATGTTTATGAATTAATCAATGGACAGGAAGTCTTAAAAAATACTGTTACTACAACTACAACAACATTTACAAAAGTAACAGAAGGAACACATACCTATGTTGTTCATGCCGTAAGCAGTCGTTTTGGTGAATCTATAGATGGAAGCAGTACCGATGTTTTGGTGACTTACCCAATTCTGCAAGCGCCGCAAAATTTGACGTATAGTGTTGCAAACGGAAATGATATTACTTTAAGTTGGAATTCAGCTACGTATGCTACATCTTATAATGTATATCAAGTTGTGGATGGAACAAAACTATTAGTCGGAACGACGACAGGTACCTCTTTAGCCTTTTCTAACATGCCGGAGGATTATTATTCTTACGAGGTGCATACAGTTAGTAATCGGTTTGGTGAATCAACAGATGGCAGTATTGTATCATTTACCTTGGTTTTCCCTGATATGCAGGCACCAAAGAGTTTTACGAATACTATAGCAAATGGAAATGATATTACTTTAAACTGGAGTCCTGTGACCTATGCAACCTCCTATAAAGTTTATCAAGTAGTTAACGGTGTAAGAACGTTGCTAAAAACAACAACTGGCACTTCCCTTAGCCTGCCCAACATGCCTGAAGGAAGTTATCAGTATGAGGTCCATTCCTTTAGTTCTCGCTTTGGTGAATCAGCTGTTGGAAGTCAAGTAATGTTTGATCTTGTTTTTCCTATAATGCAGCCGCCTAACGCATCATACACCATTGTTAATGGAAACGATATCACTCTGAAATGGAATGCCTCAACCTATGCTACTGCTTATAAAGTTTATCAAATGGTTGATGGTGTCAAAACGCTAGTGAAAACAACAACTAGTACTTCTTTAAGTTTTACAAATATGCCTGAAGGAAACTACCAATATGAAGTCCATTCTTACAGTGATCGATTTGGTGAATCACCGGATGGCAGTAATGTCAGCTTCAACCTAGTCTTTCCGATTATGCAGGCACCAGGTAGTTTTTCAAATTCCATTTCCAATGGAAATGATATTGTATTAAAATGGAATGCCTCAACCTATGCTACTGCTTATAAGGTTTATCAGGTTGTAAATGGAGAAAAGACTTTACTAAAAACAATAACTGGCACTTCCACTAGCTTTACAAGTATGCCTGAAGGCGATTATAGCTATGAGGTCCATTCCTATAGTGACCGCTTTGGAGAGTCACCACTAGGAAGTGCGTTAAGCTTACATTTAACATGGCCGGTTTTCCAACAACCCGTTCTTCAAGGTTCGATTTTCAATGCTAACAATGTCACTCTTACGTGGAATTCCATTCCTTGGGCTAATGAATATCATGTTTATGAATTAAAAGGCGATACCAAGACTCTTATTTATAAAGGAACAGCGTTAACATTCAAAGCTTATAATCTAACGGAGGACATTCACTCTTACGAAGTAGCCGCTTATAATACACGATTTGGTGGTGAATATTCTTTTTCTAATATCCTTGATGAAAATATTATTTATCCGGATATGCAAGCACCAACAGCGAGTGTGAAGGTTACCGGTCCGACAAGCGCATTAATTTCCTGGAGCTTTGCTACTTATGCTAATGGATATAATGTATATGAGCTCACAGATGGCGTTCCAGTTTTACTTGCTAAGAATGTGAATAATCTATCATACACGGTTTCAAATCTTTCTTACAAAAATCATGAGTATTATGTAACGTCCTATAGTAATTCATTTGGTGAATCCGGTCCATCTAATACAGTACTTGCCAAGTTAATTACCGATACACAAGCACCGGTTACAACAGCAAACGCTGCATCTGATTGGAAGAATGGCAGTCAGACAGTCACTTTAACAGCAACTGACGATGATACCGGTGTAGCCAATACCTATTATTCTTTGAATGATGGGCCATTTGTGGAAGGTACAACTGTTACGGTCGAAAACGAAGGAATAAATAAACTATCCTTCTATTCTATTGATAAAGCTGGGAATATCGAAACGACTAAAACTGTAGATGTTAAGATTGACCAAACAGCTCCTGTAACTAATTTAGATAAAGTTCCTGATAGTTTTACTCAGTCTTATACAGGGAATCTGATCGCAACCGACTCTGAGAGTGGTGTTGATAAAACATACTACTCGATCAATGGTGCAGATTATGTTGAAGGGACAACATTTACAATTGACAAAGAAGGAGTAAATGAAGTTTCCTACTACTCTGTAGACCTTGCGGGAAATAAAGAAGAAGCAAAAACAGTTGAAGTGAAAATTGATAAAACCGCACCTGTCACACAGTCAGATGCTCCAAGTGATTGGGTGAATAAAGTTGTTCTGGTAAACCTAAATGCAAATGATAGCCAAAGTGGAGTCGCTCAAACCTACTACTCCATCAATGGTTCTGATTATGTTGAAGGTACAACTTTTAAAGTATATCAAGAAGGAATTAATCAAATTTCCTACTACTCTGTAGACAACGCTGGTAACAAGGAAGACGCGAAAACAGTCGAAGTGAAAGTTGATAAAACGGCACCAGAAACCCAATCAGATGCACCAATAGCTTGGGTGAATCAAAATGTCCAAGTGAATTTGACATCAGAAGATAATCAAAGTGGAGTGGCTCAAACCTATTACTCAATTAACGGATCTGATTATGCAGCAGGCACGACGTTCACAATAGATCAAGAAGGAATTAATCAAAT
>JAUZQA010000439.1 GCA_030705665.1 Bacillota bacterium | reverse complement strand
TACTTGAATGCACAATCCACATGATTTACAAAAAATTTCATTAAAGGTGACTTTGTTTTCCATGTAGTTCCCTACCCTTCCCACGGCAATTTCAAATATCTTTTAATAAACTTTACAGGATGATCTAATGCAAAATCATCCGCTTCCTTTCTAAGATGTGAGGAAATACAAGTACATACAACAGGAACGTTAAGCTTTTCAGCTAAAGATGTACTTTGTTCAAATCCTTTGTAAACTTCAACCATTGTCGTTGCTTGCCCAATATTTGCATTATTGATGATTCCTGTTACTTTTAAGCGGGAGGCATTTTCAATTCTTTTTACTGCCTCTAATGCTCCCTCCAAGGTACTTACCTCGGGACGAAAACAATTGAGAACAAATAGCATTTCAGGCATTAAGTCCAGCCACTCGTGATAATATTGCCCAAGGACTAGTGCCCCTTCCTTGTCTCCTCCAGCATCAATAATGATCCGATAGTCTGAGTCATGCAATACACGAAAGAATTCGCCGGACACGATCGGTAAATCGGTTTGCGAAAGGCGGCCTTTAGGTGAGATTAGGTCAATACTGTATAGTTGGAAAAGGTCTGCTAGATCTCTTGACCGAAAATAAGGGTTAACTACATCCAGATCATTAATGGCCACCTTTTTATACTTTAAGGTTTCTTGTAATGCCAAATTGATAGCAATTTCAGTTTTCCCACTTCCAAAATATCCTGTTATGATTGTGATCCTCCGCAAAGAGCCGCCTCCTTTTTATGTAAGCGTTTTCATTTATATACCTGCAGAAAAAAATCTCTTGATGTTTATCTACATTATAAAATATTAGTAAAAATTTTACTTTATCCAACATCTCTGTTCACAAGATTGTAACAGGTCATATACATGAAAAAAAAAGAAGCTCATTGAACTTCTTCTAGCTGATAAAGGAGAGAATAACTTTTTGTGGTATATCATATTCACTTTGTGTTTTCTTTCTTAATTGTCCGCAAGAAGGCATTTCGAATGAAAAGTCTTCCACTTGCTGTGGAACAACACCTTTTTGTTTAAGTTGCTCAAAAACCACTTGTATTGCATCTTCTGGAGTGATAATCTCCTTTGAACCATCTACTTCTAAATAATCTACACACGTCTCAACAACATGTTTATCAATTTGTTCCTGAGCAAAAACCAGCTTGGCTCCCGCCATTTTTTCAAATTCTTCATTTTCTAATTCAATAATAGTTGTAATGTTCATTTGATTATTCCACCTTTCACAGATTCATTATAAAAAATTTCATCTAATTTGTTTAATGAAAGCGGTTTTTTTCACGTATTTTACATATATTTTTGACAAATTTCTGTCCTTTAGTAGAGCTTATAGCTTTTTACATTTTGCCCTTCATCTGCATTTCGAACCCCTGCATATTTACATCTGACATATTTTCCGATATAGTAAAAAGAAAAAGTATACGGTGTTTTTTAGGAGGAGTCTGCCATTGCAGGCTCCTTTTGTCTTTTTTTAGGAAAAAATACTTTTAACACCGTAATTGATGAGGAGATGAGAAATGGCAAATCAAGCTATTATTGCTATTGGGGTATTTTTAGTAACTTATGCTTTTATCGTAACAGAAAAAATTCACCGAACGATTATTAGTATGGCTGGCGGTATTCTGATGGTGATCCTTGGAATTGTTGATCAAGAAACCGCACTGCATCATATTGACTTTAATACAATTGGTCTCTTGACCGGTATGATGATTATGGTCTCGATTACAGCTGAAACAGGATTGTTTAATTATTTAGCAGTATGGGCAGCAAAAAAAGTACATGGTGATCCTTTAAAAATTCTGCTTGTCCTTGGTGTTATTACAGCAATAGGTTCCGCATTTTTAGATAATGTAACCACCGTTCTATTAATGGTCCCAGTTACGTTTAGCATTACCAGACAATTAAGGGTGAACCCGATTCCTTATTTAATAACGGAAATAATCGCATCCAATGCTGGCGGAACTTCTACGCTTATTGGCGACCCGCCAAATATAATGATTGGCAGTGCTGTAAAAGAACTAACATTTCTTCAATTTATTAATAATCTAGCAGCTATTTCGTTTATCATATTAGTGATTAACATGGGAATCTTAGCCCTTGTTTATCGAAAGTCCCTTAAGACTTCCAAGGAACTAAAAGAAAATTTAATGGACTTAGATGAAAAAGAAGAAATAACAGATTCGTCTTTATTGATGAAATCACTCATAACACTTGGCCTCACCATTATCGGCTTTTTCCTTCATCAGCTTATTCACTTAGAATCCGCGACAGTTGCACTCGCAGGTGCCTTCCTTTTGTTATTGCTTACAGGAGAAAAATTTCTTGAAAAAGCCTTCCATAAAGTCGAATGGACGACTATTTTCTTTTTCATCGGTCTATTTGTTCTTGTCTCGGGATTAATTGAAACTGGAGTTATATCTCTTTTAGCAGATTATTCGGTGCATTTGACCGGAGGAAACCTAAAATCCACCTCCATTTTAATTTTATGGGTTAGCGCGATTGCTTCTGCTTTCATCGATAACATTCCATTTGTTGCAACCATGATTCCCATGATAAAGGATATGGGGGAATTGGGCATTCATCATTTAGAACCACTATGGTGGAGCCTTGCTCTAGGGGCATGTCTTGGAGGAAACGGAACCCTTATTGGTGCAAGTGCAAACGTCATTGTTGCTGGACTGGCTGCAAAAGAAGGCTATCCAATTTCATTTGGAAAATTCCTTTTAGTGGCTTTTCCGTTAATGCTTCTATCTATTTTGATTTGTACCGCATACATTTACGTACGCTATCTTATCTAGTATCGGGGGAATGGAAAATGAGGATGCTATATAAATACAATGAAACCAAATTAGTTCTAAAAGAGTCCCAAAATGGAGACGACGTTGAATTTAACCTCACCTTATTGGATAAAGAAATAAAGAAGCAACTAGTAAAAGTAAAAGAATTCTTTGCCGAAAACAGCATCACGACCGATCTCCTTGTTTATACACATTCAGATAAGCGTATTCAAATTATTGTCAGGAAAGACTTTTACCAGGACTTTATTCTGCAGTTATTTAAGTACCATTTATTAGATGAGGTAAAATGGGTAAATTAGCAGAAAATTGGGGTGTCACGGAAATGTGACACCCCTTTTATACAATATTTCGATTTACATTAACATTTTTTTCAGCCAAGATACCTTTTCATACTTCTAATGCAGAATTAAATCATTGTCTTTAACAAGATGGATCACATTGTCCATATCAACTGGCGGACTAAAAAGATAGCCCTGGCCAAAGTCACAAAGGTGATTTCTAAAGAAGGTTAATTGTTCCTCATTTTCAATTCCTTCTGCAACAACCTCTAGCTTTAAACTATGTGCAAGTGAAATAACAGCAGTAGAAATAGAAGCATTAGCCTCATCACATTCCAGATTCGTGACAAATGATTTATCAATTTTTAAGATATCAATTGGAAATTGCTTTAAATAACCCAATGAAGAGAAGCCCGTTCCAAAATCATCGATGGAAATTCTTATCCCTAAAGCTTTTAGATTTGAAATAATAAAGGATGCTTTACCAGGGTCCTGCATAATAATACCTTCTGTCAATTCAAGCTCCAAAGCCGATGGAGGCAGGCCTGTTTCCTGAAGAATGGAGCTGACTATTTCTTCGATATTTTGACGTTTAAACTGTTGGGGAGAAATATTTACACTAACCGATAAATGAGATAATCCTTGGTCATGCCACGCCTTACAATCGATGCAGGCCTGACGAAGAACCCACTCGCCAATTGTAAGGATTAACCCTGTTTCCTCTGCCAATGGGATAAAAGAATCTGGAGAAATAACTTGTTCATCCTTCTTCCAGCGAATCAATGCCTCCAGGCCATAGATTTTATTCGT
>JAUZQA010000438.1 GCA_030705665.1 Bacillota bacterium | reverse complement strand
TCAGCGCTCCTTTTCTAGATTTGGGGAGATTGAAACCTATCTGGATGGTCTTGAACAGAATATCAATAACTCCTATTACCGCAATACCATCGATGAACGGATTAGCAAATTAGAAAAAGAAATGGCTGAAAAAGAAAGTACACTTAACTTATCCAAGGATATCCAAGAATAAGCGAAAGAACCCACCCATATGATTGAATATAGGTGGGTTTCTTTATATTTAAGGTGAACTAAGAAAAGTCTTCTTCTGAAAGGAGCAGGGCAATTATAGGCCTTCCCGCGCAGCACGGTGGGCCAATCTGCTTGAAGCGGCCGCAGCAATCGCGCCAACAATGTCGTCTAAAAAGGTATGGCATTCTCCGGTCGATTTATCGTTTAAATGCTGTAAGATACCGGGCTTTTGTTTATCGATATAGCCATAGTTTGTAAAACCAATGGACCCATAAACATTGACAATCGAGAGGGCCAAAATTTCATCAACACCATAAAGGCTTTCATCTGTTTCAATTATATTTTGAAGCGGCTCCTCAAGCATTTTTTTCTCAGCAAGAATATCAAGCTGAATACCTGTTATAATCGCGTTTTGAACCTCCCGCTTAGAAAGGACCCGCTCTACGTTAGCAATACAATCTTCTATTTTTAAGTTTTCGTGATACTTTTCCTGGAGGTAAAAAACTAACTCAGCGATATCTTGAATCGTGACTCCTCGCTCCTTCAACCATCTGCGGGCAGTTTCTTCTGTCATTCCTATTTTTTTATTGTCTGCCATCATATCACCCAATCTGTAAATTTTACAAATTAAATATCTTTCCCATAAAATATGCACTTTTTTAAAATAAGGAACAGGATTACTTTCCCCATTTTTTTCAGTATTTAAAAAGTGAGCTAACAAGTTTTTTTCTTGAAAACATATACATGACATAAGAAGGTACAGGAATAGAGGTGGAAATATGTTCGAAAAGTTGCTTGAAAATCAATATGGAGTAAAAGTAGAGGATCGCTTAAAAGTTAATTCTTATGAAGCCCTTATAGGGAACGGCTGGGTATACCTATTCCCCCAGCCGGGTAACCGAAATGAGGAAGAACTTAATGAATTAGAAGCGATTGCCAATCATATGAGAAATTATGGTGACCATCATGTCCCTGTTTTTCTTCCCTCAAAGGAGGGAAAGTTAATAACGGAGTGGGAAAACAATCGGTATTGTGTAATGGCTGTTGAACAGGCAAATAATCGTCTGCCGCAAAAGCAAAAAACAGGCAGAAAACTGGCAAAGTTTCATGAACGAGGAAGAATGGTCCCATTTCAAATTAAACAATTAAGCCGAATCGGCCAATGGAAACAGCTTTGGGAAAAACGTCTGGAACAAATGGAAAAAGTATGGACCGGTCTATTATTTCAAACGCCTGAGGATGAATTTGAAAGGCAGTTTATTGATTCCTTCCCCTATTATATGGGATTGACAGAAAATGCGATTCAATATTTAGTGGACACTGAAATTGATGATGACACGACAGAGGTCGATAATGGAACAGTTTGTCATGAGCGCTTTTCTTCCATGTCCTGGGGAGCAGATTTTTTACTTAAACATCCGTTTGATTGGGTTTTTGACCATCGCAGCCGAGACCTGGCTGAATGGACAAGAGAACGATATTTCCATAACAATCAAACCTATCAGCTTGATGTTAAAACCTTTTTTCAAGAATATATAAGCGTTGCCCCACTTTCTGTTTTTTCCTGGAAGTTACTTTATTCAAGAATATTGTTTCCGCTTCATTATTTTGAATGCGTTGAAAATTATTATATCACCCGCTCGGAACAACAAAAAAAGGCTCTTGAGGAGCAGTTATCCAAAATTCTTCGGCAATCTATTGAATATGAAAGGTTTTTAAGCGTTTTTTATGAATTGGCAGGGGCACCGATTAAAAGAATTAATCTAATAAAACCAGAATGGTTACATTAACAATGTTCACAGAAAAATGGATGAAATTATGCTAAAATATCAACAGAAGGCATAATTATCCAATCTACATGAAGAAGGGAAAAGCATGAAACCAACTATTTTTATTACTCGAAAGCTTCCTGATGAAGCAATTGAATCCATTAAAAATCAATACCAAGTTAAAATGTGGGATTCCGAAGATGTACCTGTTCCAAGAGAGCGGTTACTTGAAGAAGCTAAAACGGCTGATGCTTTATTAACAATGCTGTCTGACTCCATTGACGAAGCTGTTTTAACTGCGGGCAGCCAATTAAAAGTGGTGGCCAATCTGGCTGTTGGTTTTGATAATATCGACCTTGAAACGGCTACAAAAAACGGGATTGCCGTTTGTAATACTCCAGATGTTTTAACCGATACAACTGCGGACTTAGCATTTGGATTATTGATGGCGACTGCTCGCAGATTGGTTGAAGCGGCTGAGCTAGTTAAGAAAAATGAATGGAAAAGCTGGAGCCCATTATTACTTGCTGGTCATGATGTCCACCATAAGACAATTGGAATCGTCGGTATGGGGAAAATTGGTGAGACCGTAGCGAAACGGGCAACCGGTTTTGATATGGAAATTCTTTATCATAATAGAACCAGAAAACCTGAAACAGAAAAATCATTGGGAGCGATCTACAGTTCATTTGATGAACTGGTTGAGAAATCTGATTTTATTGTAAGTTTAACTCCACTAACTAATGAAACAAGAAACATGTTTACCCGAGATACATTTAAAAAGATGAAAAAGAATGCAATCTTTATTAACGCAGGGAGAGGTCCAGTGATTGATGAACAAGCCCTGTATGAGGCTCTTGTTGAAAAGGATATCGCAGGTGCCGGATTAGACGTTTTTGTCAAGGAGCCAATAGGAGCGGATCATCCATTATTAACTCTTCCAAACGTAGTAGCACTGCCGCATATTGGGAGCTCAAGTGTGGAAACAAGAGTCACCATGATGAAATTATGTATTGATAATATTCAAGCAGTTATAAAGGGTGAGAATCCACTTACACTTGTGAATAAAGACTGGAAGCCATTTCAACTGGTAAGATAAAGCCCTTCTGGGGATGAAGCTCAGACAACATGAAAAAAGCGGTTGCCTTATGGCAATCGCTTTTAAAATACTTGTTCTACTTCAAGCACACCTGGAACTTCTTCCAAAAGTGCGCGTTCAATACCGGCTTTTAAAGTAATTGTTGAGCTTGGGCAGCTGCCGCAAGCACCAAGTAAACGTAGTTTTACAATACCGTCTTCTACGTCAACTAATTCGCAATCCCCGCCGTCCCGAAGAAGAAATGGACGTAATTTATCTAATACTTCCTGAACTTGTTCTTTCATTTCTAGCTCTGCCAAACAAATCGACTCCTTTCCTAATCCCTATTATAATGTCATTGTAAGTAAAAATCCATCCTGTGGAATGTCTAATTGAGAATTATTTGCAAAATAATGGCTAGTTAACAACTTGTGTATAGTATAAAATAAAAGGAAAAAATGGGGAATAGGTTTATCATGGAAAATTATGCTGAAATTATTGTTTATGGTGCTGAACAGATCTGTGCCAGTTGTGTAAATTTACCATCTTCAAGGGAAACCTGTGAATGGCTTGAAGCGGCTATCATTAGAAAGTTTCCAGATCAGCCCTTTCAAATTTCTTATGTAGATATTTTTAATCCCCCTGGTGACCCGGAAAAACAAAAATTCTCTCAAAAGGTCATTGAAGAGGATATGTTCTATCCAGTTGTAGTTATAAATGAAGTAGTAGTTGGAGAAGGTAACCCCCGCTTAAAAATGATTTTTTCAGAGCTCGAAAAATACGGATATCAAGCAAAATGAGTATTCCAGGCTCTGGAATGCTTATTTTTTTTCAATAGTAAATTGTTGACGAAGCTAGACAATAAGAGTACGATGATGAGTTAGTAGAGGTGAAATACATGTT
>JAUZQA010000437.1 GCA_030705665.1 Bacillota bacterium | reverse complement strand
TGCCCAATAATTGGATTCTTTCCTTTGGAAAAAATTCAAAATACCCAGTTAATTCTAAACCTGGTCGATGAATATCATCATTGTCAATAATACAATCAAGCCCTTGCACGCCAGCAAGAATTTCTAATTTTAATTTATCTGCTAAGTGTTTTATGGTGATTGAATTCATATCATTTACTCCCTATCCTATTTCCTTGTTGACGAGATATTTTTTCATTTGAACTTAATTTTCCCTAAAAACAAAAAAAGACACTTTGCAAAAAGCAAGTGTCCAAAAAGGAATTATTCGTTACTTCCATTCTTCAATGACTAACTGTTGATACCTATTGAATAAACAAGGGTAAGTTAAAAATCCCAGGATAATGGCTGTTAAGGAGGCGGCTGACAATATCATAAAGACAATTAATAACTGAAACCTTACTGCTTGAACCGGATCAGCTCCAGCGATGATCTGACCGGTCATCATACCAGGAAGCTGCACGAGTCCTATTGTTTTTTGTCCTTCAATGGTCGGGATTAGGCTTGAGCGAATCGATTTTTTTAAAATTGAAAAGATCGACTGTTTTATGCTACCGCCTAGTGACAGCACAAGGACAACCTCTTCTTTTCGCATTT
This sequence comes from Bacillota bacterium, assembly GCA_030705665.1. The sequence goes on along the minus strand of JAUZQA010000437.1, from coordinate 3,313 downwards.
CAAGTTCCCCTTTCAGCCGATTTAAGAAAAGGTTTGCAATTACCATAGAGTTGCCAATAATCATTCCGCTAATTGATATGATGTACGGAGCAGTTGCCGGAACAATTCGTAACCCTAATAAGAAAGCTTGTGTAATCGATTCTACAATCGTTATGGTAAAGAATACTTTCCAAAATATGTAGGGTAACCCTTTACCTCGTTTTGCTGCATTTTGCGCAGCTACAAATATCATTAATAACAGCATAATAACAATAACAAATGGGTGGTCAAATCCAAAAACCCTTTTAAGCAAATACCCAATAATCAATAATTGGATGGTTGCCCGAATACTTGTAATAATGAGGTCTCGTCCAAGCGCTAATTTAAATCCAACCGAGAGGAATAAGGATAAGATTACAAAGCTGAAGCTAAGTAAAAGGGTAAACAAATTCATTTCAATTTTCCCTCTTCCTCTCTAAAAAATGTCGAGTACGAATGTTTTTTGGCTTAGAAAAGAATTCCTTTGTCGATGCTGATTCAATGATTGTCCCATCCATAACCAGCCACGTTTGCTCCCCCACTCTTTCTGCTTGTGTCAGATCATGTGTAACCCAAAGGATCGTTGTATGTCGTTCCTGGTTGATCCGTAAGATTAGTTCCTCTATTTCGTGCGCTGATATCGTATCAAGTGCCGCTGTGACCTCATCAAGTAATAAAACGGAAGGCATGTTAATGAGCGTTCTTGCTAGAGAGAGACGCTGCCTTTGGCCCCCAGAAAGTTCTTTAGCGTTTCTAGGCAAAAGTTCATTTGATAGTCCAACATATTCTAAATATTTTTCAGGTTCTTGCAGCTTCATCCCATGCAATTTAACCGGAAGCAACAAGTTATCAAGAACGGTTCCATCAAGCATTGGTGCTGTTTGAAACGCAATGCCAACTTGTCGTCTTAAATCATTTACATCCCATTTCTGAACATCTTTTCCATGAACATAAATCCTGCCCTCTTCAGGAGTAATCAGTAAATTGCATAATGATAAAATTGTACTTTTCCCAGCTCCTGATGGACCGATAATCGTTAAAATTGTTCCGAGTGGCACCTTCCCACTTATTCCATTTAAAACCGGAATAAGTTCTTCTTGATGATTAAATGATTTTTTAATATTTACAAATTCTACTGCTGTCTCTTCATTTCTGGCAGCATTTTCAGGAAACTCCATTTTTGCTTCACTTCTTTACTGATTTCTGTTTTCAGAATTTTTAATTATTATTTGCTCTCTCATTCAAAGTTCTTTTTACATTCCGTATGTCACGGACATTATTTTTCGCCATTAGTACATAACAAATCGAAGATGGTATCAGAAAAATTTGCAGCAAGGAAAGGGTAATGATATAGCTCATTGGCTCTTTTGAATGAACCGAGACAAGACTTAACACAATGCCTACCCCAACATTGCCCAGTGTTCTTCCTAAACTGTTGGATAAATTAGCAACACTAAAGGCTGTCCCGCGATGCTCCGGAAGATTTACATCCGTGATTAGAGCCAGCCAATTTGGCGTATTAGCTGATTGGGCTGCTGAAGCAAAAAATGATAACACAAATATTAACAAGATCCATGGGTTTGTTAATATTTCCTTTAATAAACTAACTAAAATAAACAGAGGATTGCTATCACTTGGTAATGAAAGGTTCGTCATTGGAATGATAAACATGGCAATATAAAATGGCGCCGTTAAAAAAACAAAAACGGCTGTAAGTAATGCCCTGCCTTTAAAGGTCTTGTTTTGAAGCTTATCACCGAGATGACCAAAATAAGCTGATGTCATTCCACCTAATTGAAAAATAGCATACAAATACCCCGCAGCAATAATCGCGGTTTTTGAATTATATCCTTGTTGCTGGATTTTATAAATATACAAGGTAGGCAGCCAAATAAGACTTCCAGTTGAAATATTCATAAAGAAGGCTTGTAAATATAGATACATATTACTGCCTTTAAAAAGTATGCCAAATATGTGCTTTGCTTCAATAATGTAATTATAAGAATTGCCTTCTTTAATAAGCTCCTGTAATTCTGGATCTGATTCACCTCTTGCAGGTTCTTTTACAAAAAGATAGAGAACAATAAGGAAAAATCCGATAAAGCCTACTAAAATAAACGGCGTTCTCCAAGTTGACGAGGTTGCAACCAATGATGCAAGCAAAGAACCAAAAATACCTCCCAAGCCTTGTGTCATACCCCATAAGCTTAAAATTAATCCGCGGTATTGATAGGGTATGGAATCAGTTAAAACACTAAATCCGATGGAAGCAATACAACCTAACCCAACCCCAGTCAGAATTTGAAATAATAATAACTGAAAATAGCTTTGGCTATAAGCAGTTAAAAAAACGGACAAAACCCAGATTAACGTACCTATGATAATAAGTTTTTTTCGTTTGAATTTTCCCGAAAGATATCCCCAATACACTGATGAAATAGCTGTAGTCAATATATTCAGGGCCGAAACGATCCCCATTTTTGCCACATTAACATCTAAATCTTTAGAAATCGACTGGAATAATGGTGGGAATAAGCCAACAATAATATTATCAAATGCTGCTAATGCGATAAAAACAAATATGGTATAAATTACTTTAAATTTTTTAATTGTCAATAGTAAATTTAACCCCTTCAATTTTAAATTCTTATATAGTATTGCTTATTTTGCTTGTTTCTTGACATTTTCTTGTACTATGTAAATATTAAGAAAACAAATAATTAACATTATCCCGCAACAAGAACATAAAACTTTGTTATAATTATATAATACGCGGTTAAGAAAGGCATGGTTAAATGAGTAAAAATATCCTTATCATCTCAGCTGAAAATACTGGTCATGGACATAAAAGCATAACTGAATCTCTTATTGAGAAAACTGCTGCCGATCATGACGTTCGGATCCATGTTGTAGATGGATTTTCTCTAGGTGGGCCACTTCTGTCTGGCGTTGGAAAATCATATGGACCGATCACCAGAAGTGCCGAAGGTTTATGGAAAATGGTATGGAATTTATCATCACTAAAACCAACTTTGGTAAATAACCTTATTGCAGGACTAATTAAATCTACATTTTTAAAATTACTAGACAAAGTTAAACCTGATTTAATTTTATCGGTACATCCTAATTTCAATGGATCCATTCTAAATATTTTAGAAAAACAGCAGATTAAAATTCCCTTTATCACGCTGATAGCTGATCTCGTTAATATCTACCCGCTTTGGGCAGATAACAGAGCGGATTATATCATTAGTCCTACCATTGAAGCCCGTGATAAATGTATTTCCTATGGAAT
>JAUZQA010000436.1 GCA_030705665.1 Bacillota bacterium | reverse complement strand
TCAAACTCTCCGATAAAGAGTATGAGTTAGCTCATAAATGTTACGTTGGCTAGTGATTACTTGAATCACTATTGTTTATTGTTGACGTTTTTGTTTGTTTAGTTTTCAAAGATCAATTTCGCTCAGAAGCGACTTTATTAATATAACATTTTCAATTGCTAAAGTCAACAATTTTTTTAATGTTATTTTGTCGTTCGCTGACGACCTTTATAATACTAAATGATTTAATCTCTTTGGTCAACCCTTTTTTCAAAAAAAAATAAACTACTGAAAATAGCTAGTTTATTTTTAAAGTACAAAATGCTGAATGGCTGCTAAGGCGACCAAACCCGGAATTCCCAAAAAGCCAGATACAGCAGATGTATAGATGTTAATTGGAACATGGAGCCCGTAACGGCTCCCTCCCACATTTAAGAAAAATAGCAGCAATGCCCCAATCAACAGTTTTATAACCGACTGCCCAACAAATCTTATTGGTTTAAATGGTGCTCCTGAAAATAATAGCAGTAAAATAAGGCCACCCAAGATAGAAATTATATAAATTGGCTGCAACAAACACGTCCCCCTTATTACATAACTTGTACAACTAATTTATGTGGCAAAATCTTAAATAGACCATTCAAAAAAGATGTCTTAAAAAAAGACATCCTCATTTGTAACTATTATCGGTTTAATCGAATATTCCTGTGTTTGGCTTCCTTAAGGAGAAAAAAGTATTTAGCCTCAACAATCTTTGTTTCACAAATTACCTCTTCAGAAGGATCAAAGCTTTTTTCTAACAACTGCTTTTGCTGCTGCCAATTCATTTTATATTGATTCAGTCCATTGATAAGCTTTTCATCAAATTCATCTCGAAGCCAGCTTTTCCGCCGAAAAAACATGGTTTACTCCCCCGTTAACTTATAATTCTCTTCGGCCTTCTATTGCTTTTGAAAGGGTAACCTCATCAGCATATTCAAGGTCTCCGCCAACCGGAAGCCCGTGGGCGATCCTTGTAACTTTTATCCCGCTTGGCTTTAATAAGCGAGATATATACATGGCGGTTGCTTCCCCTTCAATATTGGGGTTTGTTGCAAGAATAACTTCTTGTACCGTTTCATCCTGCAGCCGTTTTAAAAGATCGGGGATATTAATGTCCTCTGGTCCAATACCATCCATTGGGGAAATCGCTCCGTGCAATACATGGTACAAACCATTGAATTCCTTCATTTTTTCCATTGCAATAACATCCCTAGGTTCTTGTACCACACATATAGTGGTTTTATCCCGATGGGTATCTTCACAAATATAACATGGATCTTTATCTGTAATATGCCCGCATACAGAACAATAAGTCAAATTGCGTTTTGCATTTACTAGGTTTTTGGCAAAGTCTAGTACGATATCTTCTTTCATGTCTAAGACAAAAAAGGCCAGTCGAGCGGCCGTTTTCGGGCCGATACCTGGCAACTTCATAAAGCTGTCAATCAGCTTCGATATTGGTTCAGGATAATGCATGTTCATAGTTCCTCTCTAGAAAGGAAGGTTCATTCCTTTTGTAAATTGTCCCATTGTGCTGTTTGTTAATTCATCTGCCTTTTTTAACGCATCATTTGTTGCAGCTAAAATAAGGTCCTGAAGCATATCAACATCTTCTGGGTCAACTGCCTCAGGGTTAATTTTTACATCTACAACTTCTTTATGGCCTGTTACAATAACAGTAACCATGCCGCCGCCTGCTGTCCCTTCAATTCTTTCTTCTCCGAGTTTATCCTGTGCTTCCATCATTTTCTTTTGCATTTTTTGTATTTGTTTCATCATGTTATTATTTCCGCCACGCATCATTTTCCATTACCTCCAATTTTTTAATCAATAATTTCAATGAATTCTTCACCAAACAACTTTTTTGCTTCAGCAATATGGGGTTCTTCAACTTTTTCTTCACTTTCTTGAATCGAATGATTGTTCAAGAAACTTTCGCGAATGGGAGCCCATTGCTCTTCAGGCACACCTAAAATCGCAATTCTATTACCTAGCAGCTGTTGAAATGTACTTATAACAGTTTGGATAAACGTTGGATTATCCATTGCCATTTGACAGATCATTTCATGCTTAAATTTTATAATAAACGCATCTGCTGACGCTGCAATCGGCTCTGCTTCATGTAATAAAGCTGCATGAGATGGCATTAGCTTTGACAACATTTCAGCCCAATGGCGTTTTATCTGGTTTAAATCATTCTTTGTTGCATGCTTCAATACCTCATTTATTTTTCCAACCTGAGGCTGAAAACTTTTCTTCGAGGTACGTTGTGCAGGTTTTTTAACAGTAGGTGCTGATTCTTGCTGGGCAGCAAGGCCATTTATTTTAAGTTCCTGCAATTCTCTTTCCAAATGATCAATTTTTGAAAGCAACTGGCTTATTTCATTGGCTGGAACCTGCTCTGCTGGTCTTTGCTCCATTTGACATAACTTCACAATTGCCACTTCGAGAAAAATTCTTGGGTGATTGGTCCAGCGCATTTCCTGCTGCGCTTTATTTAGTATATCTATAAGCTGATAAATCTGTTCAGCAGGTACCATCTCTGCCATATTTTTAAAGTCATCATCCAATAAGATTCTCTCCATGGACTCCTCTAGGTTTGGTGCAGCCTTATATAGGAGCATATCACGAAAATAAAGGATGAAGTCCTCAACAAAACGGCCAGGGTCCTTCCCTTGGTATAAGAGTCCTTCTAACGCCTCTAAACCACTAACCACATCTTTTTCTACAATGGCGCCGGCAAGCTTGTTTAAAAAGGATTGTGAAACAGATCCTGTAACGGTAAGGGCATCATCTAGTGTAACACGGTCCTGGCTAAAAGAAATAGCCTGGTCTAATAAACTTAACGCATCCCGCATTCCGCCCTCTGCAGCCCTTGCGATCATTTTTAATGCACCTTCGTCACAATCTACGCCTGTCTCATTCACAATCAGCTTCATTCGATTTACAATCGACTGGGCCGTAATCCGCTTAAAATCAAATCGTTGGCATCGCGAAATAATTGTAAGGGGGATTTTATGAGGTTCTGTCGTTGCTAAAATAAAGATGACATGCTTTGGCGGCTCTTCAAGTGTTTTTAAAAGCGCATTGAATGCTCCGATGGAAAGCATATGCACTTCATCAATAATATAAACCTTAAATTTCGTTACACTTGGGGCATATTTAACTTTATCGCGGATATCACGAATTTCCTCTACTCCATTGTTTGAAGCTGCATCTATTTCAATGACATCAGGAATGGATCCATCCGTAATTCCTCTGCATGTTGGACATTCATTACAAGGTTCACTGACTGGAGCCCGTTCACAGTTAACGGCCTTTGCCAGAATCTTTGCAGCACTTGTTTTTCCTGTACCTCTTGGGCCTGAAAAAAGATAGGCATGTGAGATTTTTTGTTGAAGCAGGGCGTTTTGCAATGTCTTTGTTACATGTTCCTGGCCGACTACGTCAATAAAAGCCTGAGGCCGCCAAACACGATATAATGCTTGATAAGCCAACTGACACAAGCCCCCTTCCAAATCATTATCTCTCCTATTATAACGTATCTAATTTGAATATTTAAAGTTAATATGGACAAAAAACTCACCTCTAATCTAGAGATGAGTTATTTTTCTTATGTAATAACTGCCGTGCACCTTCCGTCGACTGACACCCATAAGCGTTACTTAAGCAGTTAGCTCGGCCCAGGTTCCCCTGCGGCACATGGGAGATTCCACTTAATGCTGCTTCCTTCCGGACCTGACATGGTTCATGGATTCCCATTGCGCAGGACCCGGGCGTCAACACCACTTACTTAAGGCAGACCCTACAGGATATCAGCCTCAGGAAGGGATTCAGCCTCGCTAGAGCGGATTGCGAGTACAGGGCACCGCTACCTCCCCGCTTAGCACGGCAAAATTGATACCATTTTTTAAGTGCGTC
>JAUZQA010000435.1 GCA_030705665.1 Bacillota bacterium | reverse complement strand
TTTTACCGATTTTTACATTCGATGACGGATATTGACATCCCGCTTGATACAGGAGATTTTCGGTTGCTTGATCGAAGAGTTTGTGATCAAATGAACAACCTGCATGAAAAAAATCGATTTGTACGAGGGTTAGTGAGTTGGGTTGGTTTTAAACAAATTGCCGTTGAGTATGAACGGGATGAGCGTTTAGCCGGAGAATCCAAATACCCTCTTAAAAAAATGCTGAAATTATCGATGGACGGGATTACATCCTTTTCATATAAACCTTTAAAATTAGCAAGCTATGCCGGCGTAACGTTATCGGGAATAGGGTTTATCTATTTATTCGTCGTCCTGTACTTGAAGCTATTTACGAATAGTACCATCACAGGCTGGTCATCTCTGATTGTGATTCAGCTGATCTTCAGCGGCATTACCCTATTTATTCTAGGCATGATTGGTGAGTATATCGGAAGGATTTATGATGAAACCAAACAACGCCCGCTGTATATCGTGCGAGATGTTTATCAGAAAATACCCGAAAAGAAAAGGATGTACAGATAATTTTTCCTTTAGGCACATATTTACTAAGTTGAAAGAAGGAGCATTCTATGAAAATTAAAAAAGCAGTCATTCCAGTTGGCGGATTAGGCACCAGGTTCTTGCCTGAGACAAAGGCTCAACCGAAGGAAATGCTGCCGATTGTCGATAAACCGGCTATCCAATATATCGTAGAAGAGGCGGTGGCATTAGGAATTGAAAGTATCATTTTTATTAACGGACGTAATAAAAAATCGATTGAAGATCATTTTGATAAATCGTTTGAGTTAGAAAAAATATTAGAAGAAAAGCAGAAATTGAATCAATTAAAAGAAGTTCAGCACATTTCATCTATGGCGAACATTCACTATATTCGCCAAAAAGAACCAAAAGGACTTGGTCATGCCGTTTTATGTGCGGAACAGTTTATTGGTGATGAGCCGTTTGCGGTTCTTCTGGGGGATGATCTAATGTTCTCGGAACAGCCTGCCTTAAAGCAAATGATCGATACGTATCAACATACGAAACAATCTGTTATTGGTGTGAAAAAGGTAGCCCTTGAAGATGTATCAAAATACGGCATTCTCGATCCGGGCAGCAAATTTGGACGGGTTCATTTAGTAAAAGATTTAGTGGAAAAGCCCTCCCTGGAAAAGGCACCATCAAATATTGCGATCATGGGACGCTACATCCTGAATCCTTCCATCTTTTCTTACTTAAAAATGATTAAACCGGGTATTGGAAATGAAGTTCAATTAACGGATGCGTTGCGGCTCCTATGTGAAAATGAAAGTATATTTGCGTTAGAACTTGAAGGAAAACGGTATGACATAGGGGATAAAGAAGGGTATATAAAAGCAATGATTGAGGTTGCATTAATGCGTGAAGATTTAAAAAAGCCTCTTCTTACCTATCTTGAAAAAATTGTTGACGAACAACGGGTGAAACTATCTGTTCCTAATAGACTTATTTCCAAATATATGTGATCAAAAAATTAAACAAGCCGTTACCAAGGCTTTAAGATGAAAGGAATAATGTGATGGAGAATACTAGTTCAATAAATCAATCAGATACATTACAGATTAGTCAAAGTAAAACTAATACGCAAGTTAGAGGACGGCCGGGGGTTCTGTCATGGGAAAGGCCAGCGCTGTTGCTTTTATTGGCAGCAACAGCAGTTGCCTATATTTGGGGTCTCGGTCAATCAGGCTGGTCCAATTCATTTTACAGTGCAGCTGTTCAAGCGGGAACGAAGAGTTGGAAGGCATTCTTCTTTGGATCGATTGATGCAGCAAACTTTATTACAGTGGATAAGCCCCCAGCCTCGTTGTGGGTGATGGAGTTGTCGACTCGAATATTCGGTCTGAATTCCTGGAGTATGCTTGTCCCCGAAGCACTGGAGGGCGTAGCAACCGTTTGGATCCTCTATATAACGATTCGCCGCTGGTTTAGTGCTCGTGCAGCCATTCTTGCTGGGGCCGTGCTTGCCATGACACCGGTGGCAGCACTCATGTTCCGGTTTAATAATCCAGATGCGCTTTTAGTTCTGCTCTTGACAGCGAGTGCCTATTTCTTTACGCGGGCACTGGAGGATGGCAAGACAAAGTGGCTTGTATGGGCATCTGTCCTCATTGGATTTGGCTTTTTAACCAAGATGTTGGCAGCATTTTTTATCATTCCTGTGTTTGTCCTGGTCTACCTGATGTTTGCTCCTGTATCGGTACGCAAACGCATCATGCAAATGGTGATTAGTGCGATTTCTGTCGTGGTGTCGGCAGGCTGGTGGGTGGCGATTGTCCAGTTAATACCTGCGGCAAATCGTCCGTATATTGGCAGCTCACAGAAAAACAGCATTCTTGATCTAATTTTCGGATACAACGGTTTGGGCCGTCTCACGGGAAATGAGTCCGGTATGAGTGGCGGGAAAGGTGCAATGGGGGCCCCAAGTGGTGACATGGCAGCTCAAGCTTCAAATATGGGGGCTTCTAGTAGTGGTATGGCAAGCCATGCCGCCAATATGGGAGGTCCTGGTGGCGGCATGGGAGGGAATTTCGGAGGCAGCACCGGTTTGTTCAGGCTTTTTAATTCCCAAATGGGAGGCCAGATTTCTTGGCTGATCCCCGCCGCACTCATTCTCTTGGTCGCTGCAGTTTGGCTTGTCCGCCGTAACTGGAAAAGTGATCGTACCGTTCCTGCTCTTGTTTTATGGGCTGGTACATTTTTCATCACCGGTATAGTGTTCAGCTTTGGACAAGGTACAATTCACTCGTACTACACGGTGGCCCTAGCCCCATCAATAGGTGCCATCATAGGTATTGGTGTCGAAGTTCTTTGGCAAAGACGTGAGCAATTGACAGCACGGATAGGTTTAGCGGCTGCAATTGCAGCTACTGCAGTTTGGTCTTATGTCCTGCTGGATCGTACATCAACATGGAATTCGTGGCTGCGCTTTGTCATCTTAGTAATCGGCGGTGTTGCCGCAATTGCTATCGCGATTGGACCGCGAATTGGCCGAAACCTCATGCTGGGTGCTGCCGCAGCTGGTTTGGCCGCAAGTTTAGCCGGTCCCTTTGCGTTCACGATACAGACAATTGCCACGCCGCATACGGGCTCGATGCCTTCTGCGGGTCCAACAACGAATGGGGATGGTTTCCCTGGCGGCGGTTTTGGAGGCGGACAAATGCCACCTGGAGCGAATTCAGCTAATTCGTCTTCAGGGCAGTCCGGGAACCCCGGTTTCGGAGGCGGACAAATGCCATCTGGAGCCAATTCAGCTAATTCGTCCGCAGGGCAATCTGGGAATACTGGCAATTCCAGCGGAAATAACTCTGTAAACTTCAAACAGGGCGGTTTTGGAGGTGCTGACGAAACACCAGGCAGTGCAATTGTGAAAAGGCTGCAAAAGAATGCGTCGAAATATACTTGGGTTGCTGCAACGGTGGGCTCACAGTCTTCGGCACCTTACCAGCTTGCAACTGGTGAGCCAATCATGGACATCGGCGGCTTTACCGGAAGCGACCCAACACCTACACTTGCCCAGTTTAAAAACTATGTGAGTGAAGGAAAGATTCATTATTATATTAGCTCTGGCAGGGGATTTGACCGAATGGGCAGCAGTAACTCCACGAATGGAGAAACAAATGGAAGCACTTCTGCAGCTAATTTCGGAAATGGCCCAATGGGCGGAGGCTCCAATTCAGAGATTACCACTTGGGTTCAGAACAATTTTAAACTAATCACGGTGGATGGAGTTACTGTTTATGACTTAACTCAGGCGAAATAAATACATCAAGTCAAAATAAAAGATGCCAGATTTCTATTTGGCATCTTTTATTGTAAATCTTTCAATTCGTATTTCTTGATCATAGGCAGAAGGGGTGTAGTCAATTAATATATTTTTAGTGTGGAATAAAATTAAACGATCGTAAATAAATGTTATA
>JAUZQA010000434.1 GCA_030705665.1 Bacillota bacterium | reverse complement strand
TGATGGTTCTTTACTAAACCGCGGGGGTGTTTTAGTGAAAAGCTCAAAATTATTATTAATATCTATGTTAATTCTGTCGTGGTTAACTTTGCCTCTTTTAGGTAAAAATGCGCTGAAAAAATATTTACCATCCGGCATTTTTATCAGCTTCTTGACCAAATTCTTAGACAAGTTTGGTGAAAGAAAAAAATGGTGGCGTTTTTATAAAGGAATTTCTCCTTTAGATAGCATGGATTTCTTTAATTTTGGTCCATATTTTGCCACAAGTGTTTGGATGTTAAAATTATTTTATGGGAAATTTTGGGTTTTTCTCGTGTCTAATACGATCCTTCAAATTGTTTTTATTTATTTTGGTCTAAAATACGTTAAACGCTTAAGAATCCTTTCATTAGTGTTTTTAACAAAGTTTCAATACCTAGTAATCGATATGTTTCGTGCGGTCCTTTTATATTCTTTTCAATGGGCAAAAGACCAATTAATGCTCTCGATAAAGGATATTCAAACTAAAAGAACATTTTATAATGAGGGTAACTCTTAAGAAGATCGCTGCCTTCATACCAGCAGGATACCAGATTTTTTAAATCTGAATCCTGCTTTTTTATATAAAAACAGGTAAAATATTATTCGGGAAAAAGAAATCATACATACATAAGGAATTTTAAATGAAAGAAGGGGAAAAATGTTCGATAACTTAAAAAATAAACCAAATTACCGCTGGTATGTTTTAGCTACAGTTTCAGTCGGTACCTTTATGTCTACCTTAGACAGCAGTATTGTAAACGTAGCTCTGCCAACTATTTCTGGCAGCCTTCATTCCAAGCTTTCCATTTTGCAATGGGTTGTTACTTCATATCTTTTAACCATTTCCAGTCTTTTGCCGGTCTTTGGCAGAACAGCAGATTTGTTAGGTAGGAAAAAAATCTATTCCTTAGGTTTTTTGATATTTACACTTGGATCGATCCTTTGCGGCATAGCTACAAATATTTGGTTTCTAATTGGAACTAGAGTATTGCAGGCTATTGGTGCCTCCATGCTAATGGCTAATAGCGCTGCTATCATCACTGCTACCTTCCCCGCTGAAGAACGAGGCAAGGCCCTCGGCTTAACTGGTACAGTCGTTGCCCTTGGAAGTCTGACCGGTCCTGCACTAGGGGGACTCCTAATTGGTTTCCTCAACTGGAGAGCAATATTCTATATTAATTTACCCATTGGAATTATTGGCTATCTGGCAGCTACGTGGATTCTTCCGGTCGATGAACTTAGGAAAGGACAAGAAAGCTTTGACTTTACAGGAGCGATGGCTTTTACGGTAGGAATGGTCTGTTTGCTATTAGGAATCAATAATGGCGAAAGCTGGGGCTGGTCCAGTTTCCCAATCCTAATCAGCCTAATACTGGGTGTAGCTTTGTTGATTCTATTCATCCGAACGGAACAGAAGGTTAAACATCCTATGATTGATTTATCCATGTTCCGTAACCGTCCATTTTTAATCGGAAATCTTGCAGGCTGGCTTTCATTTGTTGCAATGTTTGCAAACAACATGCTTTTACCATTTTATTTACAGCATATTTTAGGTTATACCCCGACACAGGTTGGTTTATTGATGACTGTTTTTCCAATCACCATGGCCATTGTTGCGCCACTCAGTGGTCATGCTTCCGATAAATTTGGACCGGTTGCACTTACAACTGGAGGTTTAGTTCTAACGAGTCTTGGACTCTTGTATTACTCTTTGCTTTCAGCGTCAGCCCATTTTTATCAAGTAATTCCCGGTGCATTTTTGATGGGATTAGGATCCGGTATGTTTCAATCACCTAATAATAGCTCTGTTATGAGTTCGGTACCAAAACCAAAGCTTGGCATTGCAGGTGGAATAAACAGCTTAGTTCGAAATTTGGGTATGGTTACAGGGATTGCTCTCTCAGTATCCTTATTTGAAGCTTGGGGTGGCGTTACGAACCCTAAACCCGGACAAACTGCTGTTTTTATGTCTGCTTATCATGGGGTAATGTTATTAGCTATGGGAATAGCTCTTGTTGGAGCAGTTATTTCTTTAAATCGCAAAAGTTATGCAAAAGCTGAAAGTAAAGCTTCATAGAGAGTTTAATGAAAGAACTGTCAAAAATGACAGTTCTTTCTATTATATTCATACAAAATTAGTGATCATTTATATAGGATAGCAATCGTGAAAATGGTAAAATATAAAAATCTAGAGAAAAGGGGCAATAAGGAATAATGAACCAAGTAGAAGTTATCGCACGCAGAGTATTAGGATGGAAATTGAATAGATGGGATCGATGGTATGATCCTGAAAAGGAAGTTTTCATTTACGAATTTAACCCCGAGCAGAACTTAGAGCATGCGCTGCTTATCGTTGAAAAATTACAACAGTTTGGATTTGCTTATAAAGTAAATGGAGATACAGAAGTTTGCTTTAATGATGCATGCGCAAGTGGCACAACACTTGCTGAAGCAATAACAAATGCAGCCTTTTTACTCGCTGATAACACCTCAGTACCTGATGAATGGTTGTAGACGCGCCTTCAAGGCTCGTCTTGAGTTTTGTTTATTATTTGTCCACTTTATACCGATAATTTTACATTTACCTATTGATTAAGTATCTTTATTAGTTATACTTAAAATAGTTGAATCGGCGATGGAGTTCGCCATAAACCGTCAATGTGACTAATGACTCCTACCAGTATTTTTTTTAAACTGGTAGGAGTCTGTTTTATTTTAGAGGGAAAAAATAGAGAGGGAAAAAAATAGGAATGGAGGGATTTTCATTGAATGTAATAGCTGTTGGGATCGGCGGGTTTGTAGGAGCGATTGTACGATACTCTATTGGAAAAGTAATGATTATTCAGTCAGGCTTTCCACTAGCTACCTTATTGATCAATCTTTTGGGATGTTTATTCTTAGCATGGTTTTTTACGCTAACAGCAAAACGTGTAAGGATGAACCAAAACTTAAAATTAGCGATTGGAACAGGCTTTACGGGGGCTTTTACAACATTTTCAACATTTTCTGTAGAAACACTAAATTTGTTAAAGAACGAACGATATGGAATTGCTTTATTTTATGTATTAGCAAGCATATTTGGGGGGATTGGATTAGCTTTGTTGGGAGCGAAACTAGCCTCCTTAAATGTTAAAGCGGCAAAGCTGGATGTTGAACCAGAAGCCCAAACGGAAGGAGAGTCATAACGATGCTATTTGTAGGCATAGGCGGAATTTTGGGCGCAATCACTCGGTTTTTACTCGGAAAATGGGTTGCAAATAAAATATCGAGTACAATTCCTCTTGGTACCTGGTTTATTAATATAAGTGGCTCATTTTTACTTGGTATTCTAGCGATTTTGCATGTAAGAAACAGCATTCAAGATTGGCAATGGCTGTTAATGGGGACGGGTTTTCTTGGAGCCTATACCACCTTCTCAACATTTGGATATGAAACCATCCAAATGCTGCAAAGCAAAAAAAACAAGCTAGCTTTCATTTATGTTTCATCATCCGTTTTCTTGGGAGTTTTTTTCGCCTGGATTGGCAGTTTACTTGGAAAAATGCTCTCTTAAACTTATTTTGAGTTGTCTTATTATAGTTGTCGAGAATAAGAATTGATGTATAATTCAATTAATATTGTAGGAGAGGTCAAACATGCGAGTACCATATAATGAATTGAAAAATGAGTTCAAAAGGGCTCTGAATCAGAAACAGCTGAGACCGCCGCATCGATCATAGCTGATAACAGTTGCGATGGGGTATATTCCCATGGATTAAGCAGATTTCCTTCCATTATTAGGTTAAAGGATGAAGGAGCAATTAATCCGCATGTGCGGCCTGTGAAACTGTAAATCCTGAAATTTGGGAAACAGTGTTGAAACTTTAATGTTTGTCTAAAAGTTGACAAGTCCAAAATAAAAAGTCAAAATATATTGAATATATTAACTTGCATTTAATATTACGGTACTATAGTAATAAGTT
>JAUZQA010000433.1 GCA_030705665.1 Bacillota bacterium | reverse complement strand
GCAGTCCGGGGATTAAACATATTTTGACCAGACATGAACAAGGAGCTGTCCATGCTGCAGACGGGTATGCCCGTTCAACTGGAAAAGTAGGAGTTTGTA
Source organism: Bacillota bacterium (assembly GCA_030705665.1). Next base: position 3,896 of record JAUZQA010000433.1, on the reverse strand, counting down.
TTGCCACTTCGGGTCCTGGTGCAACCAACTTGGTTACCGGCATTGCAACGGCTTATATGGATTCTGTTCCCATGGTCATCATAACTGGAAACGTTCCAACAACCGTTATCGGAACAGATGCCTTTCAAGAAGCTGATATTGTTAGTATTACAATGTCGATTACCAAGCATAGCTATCTAGTTCGTGATGTAAATGATATACCACGGATCATTCATGAAGCATTTTATATTGCCAATACAGGAAGAAAAGGACCAGTGTTAATCGATATCCCTAAGGATATATCCAATCAAAAATTGAACTTTTCCCCTTCCGATCGCCTAAATATTCGCGGCTACAATCCGGAACCTAAACCTGATAGGACCGAGATTGGTCGCTTACTTTCAGCGATTGAGGAATCTGAAAAGCCGGTCATTATCGCTGGAGGCGGAGTCGTTTATTCCAATGCATCAGAAGAACTGCTAGAATTTGTGAATAAAACGAATATTCCAGTTACCACTACCTTACTTGGTTCAGGCGGTTTTCCAAGTGCCCATCGCTTATGGCTGGGAATGCTGGGGATGCATGGAACGTATGCCGCAAATATGGCCGTCCAAAGCGCTGATCTAATTATTTCTATCGGTTCCCGCTTTGATGACCGAATCACGATGAAATTGGATGCCTTTGCACCAAATGCCAAACTGATTGCCCATATTGATATTGATCGTGCAGAAATTGGTAAAAACGTCAAAACAGATATAGCATGTGTCGGCGATATTAAAGCAGTTTTAACCTATGCAAATACAAATGCTAAACCAGCCCAATCAACTGAATGGATTAACTTAGTCCAAGATCATAAATCAAAGTATCCTTTAAAATATAACGATTCAGATCGCCAACTAAAACCACAATTTGTGATTGAAATGATTAGTGAAACAACTGACGGGGATGCCCTTATAACAACAGACGTTGGCCAGCATCAAATGTGGACGGCTCAATTTTACCAATTTAGCACTCCACGATCCCTTATTACCTCAGGAGGTCTGGGAACAATGGGCTTCGGATTGCCTGCTGCCATTGGTGCACAAATTGGAAACCCGGACCGTCTAGTCATTTCCATTAACGGAGATGGCGGAATCCAGATGTGCGCACAGGAAATGGCGATTTGTGCCATTCACAATCTTCCGCTCAAAATAGTTATTATCAATAATCAGACATTGGGAATGGTCAAACAGTGGCAAGACATCGTTTACGAAAAACGGTACAGCCAGGTGGACCTTACAGGCAGTCCTAGTTTTGTAAAACTTGCAGATGCCTACGGCATAAAGGGTTTAAGGGCTACCACTAAGGAAGAAGCGATCACTGCTTGGAATGAAGCCCTTGATACCTCAGGACCTGTCCTTGTTGAATTTGTTGTTCCAACGGAAGAAAATGTATACCCGATGGTTTTAAGCGGAGCACCGTTAAATCAAATGGTTTTGGAGGAGAATTCAGATGATAAATAAACATACAATTTCCGCATGGGTTAATGACCAGCCTGGCGTTTTGCAAAGAATTTCTGGTTTATTTGGCCGACGTGGATTCAATATCGACAGCATTACCGTTGGAAACAGTGAAGAGGCTGGATTATCGCGAATGATCATTGTTACAACAGGTGATGAACAAACCGTTGATCAAATCGAAAAACAGCTTAGCAAACTCATTGATGTTATTAAAGTAGACCATTTAAGTTCAAGCGAAATGGTGGCCAGAGAGCTGTGCTTTATCAAAGTTAGAGTGGAGCCATCCAGACGTTCTGAAATATTGGGAGTGGTTAATACGTTTCGAGCATCTGTCATTGATATAGGACCTAATAGTTTAATCGTTCAAGTAGTTGGCGAATTTTATAAAATTGAAGCGATGGTGGAGCTATTAAGGCCATACGGAATTTTGGAATTGACACGAACCGGTGCAACGGCAATGAGACGTGGAGAATAATGGCTTGATTCCGAAAATTATGCGCCAGCCTAAAGGAACAATTGTTTTATTGTTCCTTTATCTGGTTAAATTTAGCAATAAAGCATTCTATTCGGAGATTTAGAGGGAGTTTTAGCCACAATCCTTTTTTACATCTTTCAAATAACTGTTGAATATGTTTTCCGTTGTTCCTTATTGGAAGCTATATTTTCTTTTTCGTGGAAACGCATTCAATGAAAGATCCTACAGAGGGGATATATGAATTGTACGATATGTCAATGTTTAATCCTGATCATCATCTTCTTCATGAAAAGCTTCAGATGAAGTCAACTCATTGCAATTCCAGCAATAGCTTCTGGTGCTTTCCCACTTGGAAAGAGGTTCACCACAATAAATGCATACAGATTCAAATTTTTCCATTTGGTTTCCTCCTTCAATAGATTTCAGAAAATAAATTTGTTATCAACATACAATAATTGTCTGCTCTAACATATACCACTCCCTTCCTGTATTATAACACCATCTTCTGTATTATATTTACATATTTGCTAACTATGACTTTTTCAGTAGGTTATTTCATTTTTTAAATAGATCATTTGTTTATCCATAAAAATGTAAAGAACAAGTCCAATGGAGAAAGTTAGCAGTTCAGTAACTGTCATTGACCAGATAATACCGTGTAATCCAAAGTAATTATGCAAAATAATGATGGTAGGAACAAAGAGTATTCCATTTGCAAGAGACATAATTAAAGCTTGTTTTCCTTTCCCGGCTGCTTGAAAAATACTCGTAAAAAAACCGGTGAATCCATTGAAAAGCGTAGAAATGAGCATGGCTGTCAATATATATGTTCCGATCTCTATAACGTTTGAACTTTGGCTGAACCATTCAAGGATATGTGTCCGAAATAAGAAAACGATGCTTGAGAAAACGAAAACTAGCCCGCCTATATAAATAAAAGTATGCCTGATCGTCTTTACATATCGCTCTTTATTTTTTGCTCCAAAAGAGTAGGCAAGAAGTGGAATAACCCCCATGAACAGTCCCATACATAAAAATTCTGGGAGTTGAACAATTCGTAATGCAATTCCAAACCCGGCAATAACATCCTCACTATACATGATTGAAAAGTGATTAAGCATCAGCGTAGATACAATAAGTAAAAGAGATAATAGAAATTCTGAAATCCCAATTTTAAAAACGTTACTGACAATGGCTTTTGACATCATCAATGATCTCCACGAGACTGCTAAATGCTCACTTTTTTTGTGCAAATGCCAAGAATAGTACCCCAATGAACAACAATTGGCTATTACCATCGAAATTGCTGCTCCAACGACATTTAAGTGAAAAAATAATATCAATATGGGGTCAAGAATGGCATTGACAATAGTATTAATAAACATCCCAATCATCGATATTTTTGAAGCACCTTCAGAACGAACTACTTGTTCCATGGCAAAATTGGCAACAATAAACGGACTTCCAAGTAATAAGGAGATCGAATATATTTTTGTCAATGAAAATGTTGCAGCATTGGAACCAAGGAAGTAGATAATCGGATTGATAAAAATAAGAGAGAGAAGGAGCACGATTATTCCTGCCATTAAACTGCCATAAAAGATAAAGGATGAAACTGACTTAGCTGACTCCTCCTTCTTTTCACCCAATAAACGCGATATGTAGGTGCCACCCCCTACACCAAAAATATTGCCCACAGCCATTAAGATTGTGAAAATAGGCAAACCAAGGGTAACAGCAGACAGCATCGCAGTATTATGCAATAAACCAATAAAATAGGCGTTCAAAATATTGTAGATGACGCCAATTGTCATTCCAATCATCATTGGGATGGATAGATGGGGAATCGCTTTTTGAACTGGTGCCTCTTCCAAATAATATTGATCAGTGTATTCCATTAAAATTACCTTCTTTCATGACTAGTTTTACTTAGAATTCTAAGT
>JAUZQA010000432.1 GCA_030705665.1 Bacillota bacterium | reverse complement strand
TGACCCTGCTTTTTCAGATGCAATAAAAAGCGGAATCACGACAGTCCATATTATGCCAGGTAGTGCAAATGTCATCGGAGGAACCACCTCTGTTATTAAAACATCTGGTAAAAATATTAAAAAAATGATTGTGCGTGAAACAGCTGGATTAAAAATTGCCTTAGGTGAAAACCCAAAAAAGATTCACAGCCATGGAAATAATGATTCTATAACAAGAATGGGGATTATGGGGATGCTTCGCGAAGCATTCTACAAGGCTCTTTTATCCGATCAACGTAATGATTTTAGAAATCTTCCGCTGGTTATGGCCTTAAAACGAGAAATTCCTGTCCGAATTCATGCCCATCGTGCAGATGATATTATCACTGCCGTTCGTTTTGCGGAGGAGTTTAATCTTGATTTACGAATTGAGCATTGTACTGAAGGACATTTAGTTGCAAGCGAACTTGCTGGGCTTGGTTTAAAGGTATCCGTTGGTCCAACCCTAACAAGAAGGTCGAAAGTTGAGCTAAAAAACAAAACATGGAATACGTATAAGGAATTATCCGCCCATGGAGTTGAGGTATCGATTACAACCGACCATCCGTATACACCAATCCAGTATTTAAATATTTGTGCGAGCCTGGCCGTACGTGAAGGTCTTCCTGAGCAAAATGCCCTGGAAGGGATCACGATTAATCCTGCGAAAAATTTAAAAGTAGATCAAAGGCTTGGAAGTATTGAAATAGGTAAAGATGCTGATTTAGTTCTATGGACCCATCATCCATTTCATTATTTAGCTAAACCGAAATGGACGATGATTAACGGAGAAATTGTTTTTTCGCAAACATAAATTTTGTTGAAATTTGCCAAAAAAATTTACAAAAAATCAATGAAATAACTATTTCTTTTTTACGTAAATTCTAGTATTATACTCTAAGCGAAGAATTTTTACCATCGTTTATGGAGGTAATCAGATTAATTATTCAAGAAAAATATTATAGGGAAGGCAAATGGTGCGCCACCAGGTTTTCTGGTTCTAGTGGGTTCGATTCCCACCCCGAAATTTTTTAGGCACTTTAATAAAAAATTTCGAGGGTGGACTGTTCCTGCTATTTTACCATAAGGACCAGAATGCCCTAATTGGAGGGATACTCATGTTGAAAAAACGTGATCTTCAAGATTGTCACGCTTTATTCGAATTAATTACGCACCCGGATGTCTTCCCTTTTGTGCGCCATAAAGCAGCTACTTACGATGAATTTTTATTTATCTCTAAACAAACCATTGAAGCTGAAGAGCGCGGAGAATTGATCTCCAGAACCATTTTAGACGAATGGGGTGCTCCTATCGGTACAATTAATTTGTACGATATTAATGAAAATGCCGGTTTTCTTGGAACTTGGCTTGGCAAGCCATACCATGGTATGGGCTATAACAGTCCTGCAAAAGAGGAATTCTTTCAAGAGGTTTTTTATGAACTTGGAATTGAAACGATCTTTATGCGAATCCGAAAGGTAAATATCCGTTCCATAAAAGCCGCAGAAAAACTTCCCTACGTAATGAAAGCCAACGAATCAAGACAATCCCTATATATGCAGCTTAACGCTGTAGAAGATGTCTACGATCTCTATGAAATCTCAAAAGACCAATATACTTTACATTACATGCGAACGAATTCAGTTGAACAATCCGATTCTGAATTGCTTGCTTAAATGGATATGATTAAAAGACTAAGTTGAAAATAACTTAGTCTTTTTACTGCATAATGAAAAGTTAATCTTTTAAATCCGATTCCATTTGGTCACTCACTTCATTAATTCCCATTTGGAGCAAAAAATCTTCTAGTTCCTCATTGGTTAATGTTTCAAAACGTCCATCATGAAAAAAAACTTGAGTTTGATTTGGATTGATTCTATTTAGGTTAAAACTCATTTTATTTTGCTCCTTTCATTGATGAATTTTCTTTATTTTGTCCAATGGGAGCAAGGATCATTCATATACTTATAAAATCCAAATAAATGGGCACTTACCAACTTTCTCATTATATTTTTAATGCCTTGGTTAAAACATCGATTCCTCCAGTTACAGGAATAATACTGCCTGTGATAAAACTTGATTTTTCGTCAATTAAAAATGAAATGACTCTGGCAATATCTTCCCCTGTCCCTGGTCTCCCTACAGGTGCTGAGATATTGTTTTCGTAACTAGATTGTGCGATGCTGATACTTTTCTCTTTCCATTCATCAACAATGTCACCCGGACATACCATATTTGCCGTAATTCCATTTTCAGCTTCTTCCAACGCAATGGTACGGGTAAGAGAAGCCAAACCTGTTTTTGCTGCTGCAAATGCAGACCGATAAATCCATCCCGGTGCTGTTTCAACCCTGTCATAGCCAAGCGTAATAATTCTCCCCCACTTTTGTTCTCTCATCACAGGTATGACAAGCTTGGATAAATAAAACGCCCCATTTAAATTTCCATTAATAAGATAGTTCCATTCATCAAAAGTATAGTCCGTCATTTTTTTCCTTTCACGAATATATGGACCGGCATTAAGAACGAGTACATCTACTTTCGAGAATGATGAAAGAACTCTTTCAACTAATTGCTCACAGTCATCGCTTTTCCCTACGTCCCCTTGTACACAAATAGTCTTGATCCCAAAGCGGTCAGATAATTGCTTTGCTAAGGAAGTAGCTTCAAATTCACTATTACGATAATTAATGGCGAGTTGATATCCTTCAAGTGCTAAGCTATATGCTGTTTTTTTACCAATTCCGGTTGCTCCTCCTGTTACCAAAGCGATTTTTCCCATCTTAAAATATACCTCACAATATCTTTTATAATTATGGACTTTCACAGAAATCTTTATTTGGACATTTCTACATAAATATCTTAACTATATGGTAAAAAGAAACAAATAGATATGCAACTATTACGCAATAGTTTAAATAGGCAAACGATCACCTTTAAGTTTTAATAACGAATGGGCGGGGTATTGCATAGGATGTTGTAAGGTTAAGAAAAGCAGCTTGCTATTGTAATTCGTTGAAGCTGATTAATGAAAAGGATGTGGCAGGATGCAGACTGTAATTAATATTTTCTCCTTAAAAATTAACAGTGTATCAAATAATGGGTCGGTTAATATCGGGGAAGCCCTTCATAATGCCCATACAGCCAATTCGAAATCCCAAGGTCAAAATACAGCCTACGGGGATTATGCCCCACCAAATGCCGCTATGGAAAATGTCTTTATTGATCCGGACGTAAATGATATGGGTGATATCGCGAATCCGGCGAACGTCCTTTCAAATCAAATTTAAAAAGGACTGAAGATAATGCCTTTTCAAATAAATATTTTCAATATAAAAACGAACGCCATCAATAATAATGCAAACATTTCCTTAGGTCCATCTGTACAGAACAGCCACACCGCAAATTCTAAATGGGTTGGAACAAATATGGCCTTTGGTGACTTATCTCCATCAGGCTCCTTTTCAGCAAATGGAGTCGCGGATACAGATATTAGCGACCAGGATCAAATTGCTAACCCTTCAGGACCAGTTGCCAACCAATTTTAATTTTTTCCGAAAGGATGATTTACCTTGTTCCCATTTAATCTATTCCCTTTTAATAAAGATATGAAAAATATGTTTCAAAATATGAAGCCTGAAGAAATTGATAAATACGTTCAAGATATTATGGAAAAAATGATGCCCACTGGTATGCGGGGAATGATGAACCCCCAGGATCTTATGAGCAGCTTTCAAGCTCCTCTCGACCAACAGAATACAACAAATCCTTTAAACTCAAGTACATTTGAAACACATGATTATGTTTTTGTTAGGATTCCAATAAAAAATGATGAGTGGATAAAACAAGTAAGGATTTACCATACTTCCAATCAATTAATAGCTGAAGGAATTCCTGAATATAATGACCAGCACAAAATCACACTTCCTGCGATTGTTAAAAAGAAAGGTGCCGTTGCCACATACAAAGATGGAGTCCTTGAAATAAGAATTCCTAAAAATATCGATATGCAATTTTCTCAGGTAGACGTGTCAGA
>JAUZQA010000431.1 GCA_030705665.1 Bacillota bacterium | reverse complement strand
CCGAAGCTGCAGGTATCCCTTATGAAATGGGTTTAATCAAAAACCGTTATGTAGGAAGAACGTTTATTCAGCCATCCCAATCTTTAAGGGAGCAAGGCGTAAAAATGAAGCTGTCTCCTGTTCGCGGGGTTGTTGAAGGAAAGCGTGTCATCATGGTTGATGATTCAATTGTTCGGGGGACCACAAGCAGACGGATTGTAAAAATGTTAAAGGATGCAGGTGCGTTGGAGGTTCATGTCGTGATTAGCTCTCCACCGATTAAAAATCCTTGCTTCTATGGCATTGATACTTCATCGAAGGAAGAATTAATTGCCTCTGATAAGTCTGTTGAACAAATCAGGGAAATAATCGGTGCGGATTCCCTTACGTTCATTTCTTTAGAGGGTATGATTGAGTCAATTGGAAAACTTGATGATGGAGAGTCATCAGGCTTTTGCCTTGGCTGTTTTACTGGGAACTATCCGACAGAAATTTATCCAGATACATTGCAATACTATTACCAGAGTAAATAAGGGGGTGCCAACGATATGTCAAATGCTTATAAACAAGCAGGAGTAAATATCGAGGCCGGATATGAGGCTGTTACAAGAATGAAAAAACATGTCCAAAAAACAGTAAGGGCCGGCGTATTAGGCGGCTTGGGCGGATTTGGAGGCATGTTTGATCTTTCAGTTCTAAACCTAAAAGAGCCAGTTTTAGTATCCGGAACGGATGGAGTTGGCACTAAACTGATGATCGCCTTTATGATGGACCGTCATGATACAATCGGGATCGATGCAGTAGCTATGTGTGTGAACGATATTGTCGTTCAAGGAGCCGAGCCACTTTATTTTCTTGATTATATTGCTTGCGGTGCAGCCGATCCGGCTAAAATTGAAGCCATTGTCAAAGGTGTGGCAGACGGCTGTGAGCAGGCAGGCTGTGCCTTAATTGGCGGCGAGACAGCTGAGATGCCCGGCTTGTATGACCAGAATGAATACGATCTTGCTGGATTTGCCGTTGGTGCAGCAGAAAAATCGAAATTGATTACAGGCGAAACGATTCAGCCTGGAGATGTGTTGATCGGACTTTCTTCAAGCGGTATCCATAGCAATGGTTACTCCCTTGTTCGAAAGGTATTTTTCAATGATGCAAAATGGTCGTTAACAAAATATGTAGAAGAACTAGGCTGTACACTTGGCGAGGAGTTGCTGAAGCCTACAAAAATATATGTAAAACCAATTCTTGCAGCACTTAAGAAGTTTAATCTTAAAGGGATTGCCCATATTACTGGCGGCGGATTTATTGAAAATATTCCGAGAATGCTGCCAGAGGGCTTAGGGGTAAAAATTAAGGAAAACAGTTGGCCGGTTCCACCTGTCTTTGATCTGATTTCTAAGCTTGGCCAAATTGAGCCAAAAGAAATGTACAATGTCTTTAACATGGGCATCGGTATGGTTATTGCTGTAAGTAAAGAGGAAGCTCCAGGCTTACTTGAACTATTAGCTCAATCTGGTGAAAAAGCCTTTGAAATTGGCGAGGTAACGAATCAAGAGGGCGTTGAAATTAATTAACGATTACGAGGTGTAAAAATGAAAAGTATCGCCATTTTTGCCTCTGGAAGTGGAAGCAATTTTCAAGCGATTATTGATGCCATTCATGAGGGTAAACTTGATGCGCAGGTGAATCTTCTTGTTTGTGATCAACCGAATGCCTTTGTGATCGAACGTGCTAAAAATGCTGGCATTCCAAGTTTTGTTTTTCAAGCAAAACAATACAAGAGTAAAGAAGCATACGAAACGGAAATAATCCAGGAATTAAATAAACGGGATGTTGAATTTGTTGTATTAGCTGGTTATATGCGCTTAATTGGTTCTGTGCTGCTTAAAGAATACCAAGGACGTATTGTAAATATTCATCCATCCTTGCTGCCTGCTTTTCCGGGCAAGGATGCCATTGGCCAGGCAATTCGGGCAGGGGTAAAGGAAAGCGGCGTAACGGTTCACTTTGTTGATGAAGGAATGGATACAGGTCCAATTATCGCACAGGAATCCGTCTCCATTGATGCAAATGATACAAGCGAAAGTCTGCAGCCGAAAATTCATGCCATTGAACATAAGCTGTACCCGGCTGTGCTGCAAACTTTACTATCTCAAGGAGGAAATAAAAATGACGAAAAAGCGCGCACTTATTAGTGTTTCAGATAAAACAGGTGTAATTGATTTTGCTAAAGAATTAGTTGAACTTGGCTTTGAAATTGTTTCAACTGGAGGAACCAGCAAAGCCCTTCAGGAAAATGGAATCCCTGTTATCGGAATCAGTGAAGTTACTGGATTTCCTGAAATTTTAGAAGGCCGTGTAAAAACCCTTCATCCAATGGTACATGGCGGCTTGCTTGGAAAACAGGATGATGAAGAACATTTAAAACAAATGAATGAGCATCAAATCAAGCCTATTCATCTCGTGTGTGTAAACCTATATCCATTCCAGCAAACCATTGAAAAGCCAAACGTATCAGTGGATGATGCCATTGAAAACATTGATATTGGTGGACCTTCCATGCTTCGTTCTTCTGCAAAAAATCATCAGTATGTTACGGTTGTTGTTGATCCAACCGATTATGAAAAGGTAATCGCTGAATTCAAAGAAAATGGCGAAACTACGCTGGAAACAAGAAGAAAGCTCGCTGCAAAAGTATTTCGTCATACAGCAGCATACGACGCCATTATTGCAGATTATATGACCAACTTGGCACAAGAGGAAACACCAGAAAAACTAACGGTTACATATGAGTTAAAGCAGACACTTCGTTATGGGGAAAACCCTCATCAAAAGGCTGCTTTTTATCGCAAGCCGCTAGGATCCAAGTTTTCAATTGCAAGTGCTGAGCAGCTTCATGGGAAAGAACTTTCTTATAATAATATAAATGATGCAAATGCAGCACTTGAAATTGTCAGAGACTTCAATGAGCCAGCTGCAGTAGCTGTTAAACATATGAATCCATGCGGAGTTGGAATTGGAAGTACGGCATTGGATGCATTTACAAAAGCATTTGCTGCAGACCCAGTATCGATTTTTGGCGGGATTGTAGCGTTTAACCGTGAAGTTGACGCAGCAACAGCCTCCAAGCTGCATGAAATTTTCTTGGAGATTGTCATTGCGCCTTCATTCTCAGAAGAAGCTTTAGCTATTCTAACAGGGAAAAAGAATATTCGCTTATTAACCATTCCTTTTGACCAGCAGGAAAAACCAGAATCGAAAATGGTAACCATTGAAGGCGGCTTACTGGTACAAGATCAGGACCGCTATACATTAGATGATGCAACCATTACAATTCCAACGAAACGCCAGCCGACTGAAGAAGAATGGAAATCATTGAAACTTGGATGGGCTGTTGTGAAGCATGTAAAATCAAATGCCATTGTCGTTGCAGATAAGGACATGACACTTGGAATTGGTGCTGGCCAAATGAATAGGGTTGGCTCTGCAGAAATTGCCTTTAAACAAGCCGGTGAAAAAGCAAAAGGTGCAGGACTCGCTTCAGATGCTTTCTTCCCTATGGACGATACCGTAGAAGCAGCAGCTAAAGCAGGAATTACAGCCATTATTCAGCCAGGCGGATCGATTCGTGATGAAGATTCAATTAAAAAATGTGATGAATATGGAATCGCCATGGTATTTACGGGAGTAAGACATTTTAAACATTAATGGATGGAGTGGTGTAGGTGAACGTATTAGTGATTGGACGCGGGGGAAGAGAGCATGCCATCTGCCGCAAGGTTAGCGAAAGTGCCTTGGTTGAAAAGGTATTTGCGGCACCTGGAAATGACGGTATGGTAGATGTTGCTGAACTAGTTTCAATTGATGAAAAGTCTGCAGAACAGCTGATTCAATTTGCCAAGGAACAGCAAATCGGTTTGACTATTATCGGACCAGAAATTCCCCTTCTCGATGGTCTTGCAGACCAATTTCAGGCAGCGGGGTTGAAGGTGTTCGGTCCAAGTAAGGCTGCTGCGGAAATAGAAGGAAGCAAGTCTTTTGCCAAAGAACTAATGAAAAAATACAAGATCCCAACCGCTGCAT
>JAUZQA010000430.1 GCA_030705665.1 Bacillota bacterium | reverse complement strand
CCTTTTTTCTGCGAATTCACATAAACTTTTACATTCTCAACCTGCTTGTTTAAGAGAATCGGTAACTGCATAAACAGGTTTTGAACGCTGGAACTGTCCGGTTTATTCAGTAATTGCTGCCCGGTAATGGTTGCCAAAGCCTGATCAGCAGAAGGCTTTGGCTCGCCATCGAGGATTTGCAGCAGTGATGACTTTAAATTGGCAGGTGCATCCTCTTTTTTAATAAGTGAATTTGCTGTATCTATTTCATGTGTCAATCCGAGTTTCTTTATTGTTTCAAAAATACTCCTTGCACTGGCATTAGTACTGATTGCTTTTTCGATCATTGATTTCGGTGTAAGTAAATCCTGTTCGGAAACCATATGCTTTACTCTAGCGTCGGAAGGTTTAAACATCAGCCCGTCTAGGTCATTTTTTACTTCTTTGACTATTTGGTTTGCCTCAATGATCTTTCCTTTTAATAGCAGATTCTTAGCTTCCGTAAGCCGTGAGCTTGCTGTTAACAGTTTTTTCTCGGTTGACATGTCTGTATATAGCAAGAAATTGCCTTTTAATATGGTGTGATCCAGTTTACTAATCGTCGCTTCGAGCATTTGTTTTGCCGGAACCGCACTATTTGCCTCAATCAGCCTGGATGAAGAGTCCAAATTTCGGCTGATTTCTTGTCGCATTTGTTTAAAATCAATCGCCAGCTGTGACAGCTTTTTAGTAATTTGCGTGGCTAACACATTTTTCGAATCCAAGTTTAGGGATTGTACGGTCTCGTTAATATAGTATTGTTCTGCCTTGGTGGGACTGGAATCACCTACAGACTTTTGCAGCTGCGGATTGTTTTCTTGAAGCTGCTGGACTGTTTCTGAAATTACCTTTCGGGCAGCTAATTCCCTGCCCTGCCCGTAAAGTTGGGTTGCTTTTTCAAGAGCAGTGTGAAGCCCACTCAAGTCAATGTTTGTTGGGGTATCTAGTAATTGCTTCATTCCCTCCAGAACCTTTTCCAGAGAAGGTTCTTTTTGAAGCAACTTGATAGCGGCCTGCATTGGTTCATCGGCACGATCGCTATTCGTTATACCCTGTAATGCAGCCTCAAGCCGGGCAGCACCAATCTTTTCTAGCTTTAAAGCATCATTCATAGCCACTTCGACGTTTTGCGGCAACTGTTGTTTCTTTAGGATTTGAATGATTTTATTTAGATCAGTCTCATTTCGTATCGCTTCTTTAAGGTCAGAATCAGGCAGTGCCTGCAAGATCCGTTCGATCCCCGCTTTCTGAATCTGCAATGTTTTTTTTATGTCGGCAATGGTCTGTGCGTCTTTCACTGGATCAAGGGATATTATTAATTTTTCAATCGCTTCGGAGTTGTTCCCGGTGGATGTTTCGCTGTTCGTTGCTGGTATGGCTAAAGATCCGCTCACTATTTCCTTGAGTGAATCGGTTAAGGATGTTCCGTTTAAGGCAGTGTGAACAGCATGTAGCTGTGTTTTGGTAAATTCCAAACTTTTCAGCTGCATGATTTTGATTGTTTCAAGTTTATCACCCACTGTTCCCGTCTCATTTTTCATAAAGACTTGGATATTCGCCAGGATGTCTTTGGAAACCGTTCCACCGCGGGAAAGGATTTGATTTGCAGCCTCTTTTAACTCCGGATTCGTGTTTGGATCAAAGCCAGACTTTCTTAGCAGATCATCGACTGATTGTAAAGCAGGTACAGATTTTGGGTTTGATAGAGACTTTACCGTAAACTGTCCATTTTCGTTTTGGTTCGTTATTTGAACGAGGCTTCTGTCTTCAGAGGGCATTGGCCCTTCAAATGATACAGTTAGCTCCTGACCTTTTAACAACACTTTTGCCTCGTTATTTCCAGTCCTCTCTTTTATCACCATTGAGCCGGTATCACCTATTTTGATGGTGTTGGGGGAAAAGTCCTGACCCATATAACTGCTAATTTGACTGCTATTATAAACTTCCATTTTGAGCACACTCCGTACTAGTTATCTACTTTATGTATCGGCTTGATTTTTAAACTTTCTAATAGAAAAAAATGGATGATGCAAAAAGCACCATCCATTTACTCTCCTTCAAATGCATTTTCAGCTAGCAATTTAAAGGTAATATCATCCATAGGTGGATTATGAAGCCCAGCCCGAACATTTTGATAATAGCGTTGCAGCGGATTTTGCTGCGACAAGCTTCTTGCTCCTACAATCCTCATCGCAAGATCAACAATTTCCATCGCATTATTTGTCACAAACGTTTTAACTGCAGCCATTTCAACTTTAAAATCTTTTTCCGGATTTTCTTCATATTGTTTAGCGATTGAATACATAAACTCACGGGATGCGAATAATTTTAATTCCATTTCACCAATTTGCTGCTGCATATTTGGCAAAGTTCCGATCGGTTTATCAAGACTTGTTGGCACATAGGTTGCTGCAAACTTCACTGCATAGTCACGGGCCGCACCAGCAATCCCAAGATAGCAGGCAGGAATATGAAGGAGCCATCCCTTGCGGCGGGATTTACTTTCTGTGGTTAAGTATTCATTTAAGTAGCTAACCGGGATTTCTACATGATCAAGAACAAGATCATGACTAGCTGTTCCGCGTAATGCCACACTATCCCATGTTTCTCTTATTGAAACACCTTTTTGATTTTTTGGAACAAGGAAATTTGCAACCTGTCCATCCTCTAAGGTTGCAGTAACAAAAAAGTAATCCAGCACGGGTGATGTTGAGGTGAATGTTTTTTCACCAGTAATAATATAAGATTGCTTGTCCTCCGAAAGGGCAGCCATTGTTCTTGGTTTGGCACCCCGAAGCGGACTGCCGGCATTTCGCTCACTGGCAGCTGTATTGATTAAAGCACCGTCCAAAAATGCCTCGGTCAAAAGAGGGATTAGCTCAATATTCCAATGATGATGTTCGGCGAATTCCAGTATTGTTCCCATATGCCAGCCAATGGATAATGCTGTGGAGCCACAACCCTTGGCAATTTGTTCTTGGAAGAGAAGGAAGTCAGTTAAAGTCATTCCTTCACCGCCGAATTCTTTTGGCAAGGTTAGGGTGGTATAACCGATTTCTTTTAGGTTTTCGATATTTTTATATGGGAAAGAATTTAGTTGGTCTAATTCGGGTTCTCTTTTTTGGAACACTGGGGTTAGTTCTTCTAGTTTTGATAGTATTAGTTTTTGTGCATCTATTGAAGACATTAATTTTTCCCCTTTCTAAACTAAACTTATTTGCATAGTGGGATTATTGGAATTAATTGTTTTTTTAATGAAAAAACTAACTGTAACACATTCTTTTATTATACCATGCTGTGATTAATTGAACTAATTAGTATGATTTGACAAAAGGCAATAAGTAAAATTTAGCAAAAAAATCCCTCTTCCAATCGGAAGAGGGTAATGTGATTTAAACTTAATTTATTACTTTTATTGTAGTCTGACCAATAACCAAATAACCGTTTGCATAACAGCGGAACATTAATGCTTGTTCTCCGGCTGCCCATTGGAAATTGGATCTTTCAAATTTAAATTGTCCCAGTTTTGCTTGATTGTAGTAACCATTGTTGCTATTTAATGCACTAACACCATTTAGTTTTGCAGAATCTAAATCTAATTGGTTAGTCGCAAAACCTTGTGGAAGATCGACTCGAAGTGTAAATACTCCTTTGTTTCCTTTAATAACATTTGGCGTAACTTCTATTGATGCTGGAATGTACACAGTAAATTGCTTTTTCAAAATTTGTGTATTACCAGCAGCATCTGTTGCAAAAATGGTAAGCGTATATACACCAGGCTCGTCCAAAGTAATTTGGTTTAATTTATTCACTGCTTTTCCAATTACTTCTCCTGGAGAGGTTAATATGACTGTTTCACTAACAACACCCGATAATATATCATTTGTGTGGTAATTCAAATTCAAGGTGCTTCCCAACTCATAAAGATCGTTGAAATTGGAAGTAATAATAGGTGCAGTTTTATCAATTTTCACTTCTACTGTTTTGGCTGTTTCTTTATTTCCTGCGTTATCAAT
The DNA here is from genome assembly GCA_030705665.1 of Bacillota bacterium. The sequence continues at coordinate 33 of JAUZQA010000430.1, read as the reverse complement.
AGAGTAGAAGGAGATTTGATTAATTCCTTCTTG
>JAUZQA010000043.1 GCA_030705665.1 Bacillota bacterium | reverse complement strand
GAAATTGGACTTAACCACTCATTGATGGATGCTGGGATAGATGTAAAAGAAACCGACTTAGCTGAATACATGTTGCAATTAGATGACTGGAATCCACCTTCACATATGGTGGTGCCATCTTTACATTTAAACAGGACCCAAATTCGTGATATTTTTGCCAAGAATGGATATACTGGCGAAGATATTCCAGAAGACTTAGCTGCCTTCGCTCGTGCTCAACTTCGTAATGAGTTTGTAACGGCTGATATGGGAATTTACGGATGTAACTTCGCTATTGCTGAATCAGGAGCGATTACATTAGTCAGTAATGAAGGAAATATCGATCTTTGTACATCAGCACCTCCATTACAGGTATCTGTAATGGGGATGGAACGTATGGTTGCTACCTATGAAGATGCAGATATCTGTATTAGTTTATTAGGTAGAAGTGCAGTAGGGGCAAAAAATACAAGCTATACGACATTTGTAAACGGGATTACTGAAGAAGGCGCTGCCGATGGTGCAAAAGAATTTCATGTGGTGATCGTTGATAATGGACGTTCTAACGTATTAAATTCTCAATTCAAAGAAGTATTACAATGTATGCGCTGTGCTGCATGTTTAAATACCTGTCCCGTATATCGACAAGTTGGTGGCCACTCTTATAATGCTATCTATTCTGGACCACTTGGGGTTGTATTAACGCCACTTCTTGCCGGCTATGATGACTTCAAAGAACTTCCATATATGTGTTCACTTTGTGGTGCATGTTCAGAAGTTTGTCCATCTAATATCAAGTTGCATTCATTAATTCTTGAGCACAAGCGTGTATTAGCTGAAGAAAAGAAGGCTTCTGCATTCTGGGGTGCAAGTATGTCTGGAGCAGGTATGGTTCTAAGCCGTCCTTGGATGTACAAGCTAGGAACGAGTGTTGCGCCATTACTGACAAAACCACTGATGGAAGATGGAAAAATTAAAAAAGGTGTTAGTGTTCTTAAAGGTTGGACAGATAAACGTGACTTGCCAGCGGTGGAAAAAGTACGTTTTAGAGATTGGTATGAATCTAGAAATAAAGGAGGAAATAAATAATGCAAAAAGGCCAAATTTTAAATAGAGAATCATTTATTTCTAACCTTTCAAACATACTTGGTCGAGAAATGCCGAAAGAGGTTGTCCATCCTGAATTTTCAAGCAAGCCTCAGCTTGAAATTTATAAAGGCTTTACTCAAGCACAATTAGCTGAAGAATTTCATAAGAATGCTCAAGTTAACAAAGCTGGATCGGGTGGTAAGATTGATTCCTTAATTATCGAGAAAAAAGATCTTGCAAAAACGGTAGCTGAGAAACTAGGTCAACATGGAACAGGCCCAATTATCGCATGGAACGATGAGCGTTTTGCAGAATGGGGTCTAAGTGATGTGTTGAAAGATGCATATGTTTGGACTGATGAAAAAGGCCGTGAAAATGTAGATAAGGCATTGAATGCGTCATATGGCGTGTGTATTAGTGATCTTTCAATTGCTGAAACAGCTTCTTACACTGTCATTGATAAGTTGGGAAAAGGAAGAACGTCAAACTTCCTGCCTTTAAATTATGTTTGTATTGTCCCGCAAAGTACAGTTGTTCCTCGTTTAACACAAGGAATGCAAAAACTTCATGAAATGTCAAAACAAGGAATAAATCCCGCGGCCATTAACTTTATTTGTGGATCAAGCAGTTCCTCTGACATTGAGTTAAGAAAAGTATGGGGCGTACACGGACCTATTCGTTTAACTTATATCATTGTTTCCGATTTATAAACTATAAAATAATGAGTTCCAAATTCCTTAAAATGGGTTTGGAACTTATTTCTTTTTTTTATTTTTATCAATCTCTAATTCAAGGTTGATATACGCTAAGCCCTCCAGCTTTTCATAAAAAGGAAATCGACAGGCCTCTTACCTGTCGATTTCACTTATGCATATTGCTTGTTTCATCATGCAAAAGAGCTTTATCATACCCACCTCTCCAAGTATAGTCCTATTGATGTTTACGTTGAAAACTATATTTACTTACTGCATATAATAAGTAAGCAAAGTTAGAAAAATGGATGGTTTTGTTTCATTTATACGGTCAAAAATCATACTGTATATATGCTCCTTTTAGTTTAAGAACAATAGTTTCACAAACTTTGTGATTGGAAAATGTATCAATAATTGTTCAAAAAGGTTTGAACTATATGTGAATTTGTGAACAAGTTAATTCCAATTCAAAATTACCGGTTTATAATTACAGTGTAATCAAGTTATTAATCTTATTTTTATTGTTTACTGGAACTGTATAACATTATTTAGGTGATACAGGAGAAGAATTTATTAGTTAAGACAACTGGGGGGACTATAGTTGGAAAAATTAGTAGAAGATATTAAATTGTTTGATTGGATTATTGTCAATGAAGATGTTCAGAAGAGGTTAGATGGATTTGTATTATTAGAAACTCCATTACTTGTAGTAGGATTTAATGAAGTGAATGGGGAGGGTAAAGGGTTTATCGTAATGGATGGTGAAAACCAGTATCGGTTTGCACGCACATGTGGAACCAATTTAAGAGTTATGTAAGTGGGATAATGTGATAGTTTCATCACCTTATTTTTTTAAAATGAGGAATATGGGAACGCCACCTATTTATATGGCATAGTGTTTAAAGTAAAAAACACAGCGAGGATGGTTTATTACATAAAGGATGTTTCGCTTCAAATCACTTACATTTCAAATGAAAACACAGTGACTCAAGGCGGTTCATTTCCATTAAAAAACTTAATAAGTTGTGTGATGAAATAACCTTTTTTATTGATTATTCAGTTCATATTTTCATGATAAAAAGGCGGCCCAAATCACTTTTAGGCCGCCTTCGATAATTTACTCAAAGCTGGCATGTTATATTATATCATTAGCTCGGATCTCAATGCTGGAAATATTGTAAACGCAAGTATAATGGTAATCACTGCAGCTGTAATCATTGCCAAACTCGCAAAAGTTCCTTCTAATTCTCCAAATTCAAAAGCCTTTGATGTTCCTGCCCCATGTGCGCTCATCCCTAGCATTAGCCCTTTGGCAGTTGATTTCTCTATTTTAAGCAGACGAATAAGTGTGGGACCAATTATTGTTCCTGTAATTCCAGTAATAATAACAAACACAGCTGTTAATGTAGGAACTCCTCCAATGGTCTTTGAAATGTCCATTGCCACAGGTGTTGTAATGGAACGTGGGACTAAACTATTTGTAAGTGATATACCAAGGTGCATCCAAACAGCGTAAAGAAACGAAGAGACAATAGCTACCGCAGAACCGACCGTAATGCTAGCAATTATTTCGAAGAGATGCCTTTTTAGCAATTTGAAGTGTTTATGCATCGGTACGGCAAAAGCTACAGTAGCTGGCCCCAATAAATAACTTAACCATTTTGCTCCGTTATAATAGTCATTGTAGGAAGTATGAGAAAAAACCAATAATAAAATAATAACAATAGGACTAATCAAAATAGGAGAAAGTACCACTAATTTCCAGTGACCATAAGATTTCTTACTAACCCAGTAGATTAAGTAAGTAATAAAAATACTAACGATTTTTAGAAAAATACCCAGAACAACCACCCTTTCTTCGTTTTGCTATAAACTGAGCAGTCAGTCCAGTAAATGCCATTACGGTAAGCGTACTTAAAAAAATCAAAACAAGGAGCTTGCCCAACTGCGGACCAATTGATTGTTGGTAGTTAATAACTCCTACTGCAGCAGGTATAAAGAATAAGAGCAACTCCGCAAGCAGCCATGAAGCCCCTTTTTCAATCCACTCAACTTTTATTACCTTAAATTGAAGCAGCAAAAATAAAATAATTAATCCCACAATACTCCCTGGGATCGGAATATGCAGGTATTTCGTTATCAGATTGCAAACTGAGTATAGGAACACGAGCAAAGCAATTTGTAAAATGATTCTAAATAAATTCATCGGTGCTATTCCTCTCTTCCTACCAATGGTAAATCCAATGCCCTGTGTTGCCCCCGTAGCGATTGAGGGATTCATGCACTCTGTGCTTATTGTGGCATTGCCGCTGACAAAACGATCAGTAAATGAGTTAAAAATAGACCTATCCGCATTTGGAATAGGTCAAATGTTTTTGAATTTTATCTTTTAAATCCAGCTGCTGCCTTTTCTTCTGCCAAGTAATCATAAACGACGCTTGGTGCTGCAAGTATAAGATCAGTAAGAATGTGAGAGGCATGGACGATTTCACGAACCGGAAGGTCTGCCATTGGTGCAAGGACATGTTCAAATAATTGCAAACGGGCAGGCCCTGTCCAAGCTCCGTGGATTGTTAGGTCCGAGATTTCGGTTTTCACCAGTTCACAAACCTTTTGTTTCCCATTAAAGTCAGGAACGATTTTGAGCATAAATGTTGGGCGAGTTAGCTCTTCTCTGGCGATCCTTATATCTAGCGGCTCATGTTTAAAGCCCATTGTGGCATTTGCTACACGAAGGCTGCCATAATCTAGTGTGCCTACCAGGGTATCTGAGTCAATAAACAGCTTTGGAGCACCCAGTTTTTTCGGATAGGCACTCGCTTCCCGGCCGACAGCAATAGCAGGGTGATTGTCCACATACATGGCATGGAGATACTCCCCTTTTTCACCATTGAAACTAACCGGAATAACCTGACCACACTCTGTATAAGCTCCAAGACCTGTAACATCGGGCATATACATTACTTCAAATTTAACCAAAGGTTCCTCAATCTCTAGTGGCTCAGGAACAATTTTTCTTAATGAATCCAAATCGGTACGATAAACAATATTTAAGTATTCCCTGTTATGGAAGAAATAAGGTCCTTTTGGATATGCTGGTGCACCAAGTGGTGTTGTCATTTGTTTTTTTACATCCTCGATTAACATTTGATCCATCCTTTCCTTTGTACACCGAAAAGTTTAATGCTAATTTACATACAGGTAAAATACATATAATGAATACGATTTATTCAAAAAATGAATATGTATTACTCGTAAGGAAAGTTAGACTTGATAAATTGCAGCAATTCTTTGGTTGCATAGGAAAGATACTTATTTTTCTTCCAAATAACGGCAAGATCCCATGGTATTTTGGGCTCTATAATCGAAATCGCTTTAATCACGGATGGATCGAGTTTTCGGCAAAGGGGCTCTGGCAAAATGGCCACTCCATTACCCTTAGCAACCATTTCAGTAATAAAGTCCCACTGGGAGCTTTCATAGATGACGTTAGGATTAAATCCTGCCTGAATACAGTGTTCACGAATACGGTCGTGCAATGCAAAGCCTTCCCGCATGAAAAGAAACGATTCATTTTTTAATCTTTTAAGAGGGATTGTTTCAGCTTCTGCCAAGGGATGCCCAGCATCAACGATTAGTTTTAACTCGCTCTTTACAAATGGGTTCGAATCAAACAGTTCCTGATTGACAGGAAGTACTGCAACACCGAAGTCCACTGTCCCTTCTTCTATCATTTTTTCTACTTTCTTGGCTCCTTCCTCCTCCAAACCTAATTGGATATTCGGATAATACTGGCGAAAGTCCCTAATTAAATTTGGAAAAAAGAGAGAACCTATAACGGGAGGAAGTCCAATTTTTATATGGCCTTTTTTAATTTTCATCCTATCAGCAAGCTTGTCTGACAGATTATTCATCAAACTCATTATTTCCTGTGCTTCTTCAAAAACGATCTCCCCTGCATCCGTCAGTTCCATATGTTTTGTGGTCCTGTCAAATAATAGGACATCCAATTCTTCCTCTAAGTTTTTAACCATTTTGCTTAATGTAGGCTGCGTTACATTAAGTTTTTCCGCTGCTTTCGAAAAACTAAGTTGTTTAGCCACCTCGATAAAATATCCAAGCTGTCGGCTTTCCATAAGAAAAGACCCCTTTTATAATTATTTTTCATAAATACTATTCGATATATGTATTTTACCAATATATTCAACTGGTTTATAATAAAAACCGCTTTTAACAACCATTATCAAAAAAAGGTTGTCAATTTAAACAAAGGGGAGAACATCATGGGGGAACACACTAACAGAACTGTTATTGTTACGGGAGCAGCTAGAGGAATTGGCTATGCCATTGCCGAAGCGTTCGTTAAAAACGGTGACTTTGTTGCGATCGGGGATTTAAACCTGGAAAATGCCGAAAAAAGTGCTGCTGCGCTAGGAAGCCAAGCTAAAGGTTATCAGGTAAATGTAGCGGACGAGGAATCCGTAAAAGGATTTATAGATCAAGTAGTAGCAGATAGAGGTACTGTCCATGCATTGGTTAATAATGCCGGACTGCAGCATATCGATAAAGTAGAGGATTTTCCAACAGAAAAGTGGAACCTATTAATAGGTGTAATGTTGACAGGACCATTCCTGTTAACAAAACATGTTGTACCACTAATGAAAAAGCAGAAATACGGAAGAATTATAAATATTTCTTCGGTTCACGGCAAGATGGCTTCTCCATTTAAAAGCGCCTATGTTTCTGCGAAACATGGTGTCGTTGGCTTAACTAGAACGATTGCGATTGAAACTGCGAATGAAGGTATTACCGTTAATGCGATTATGCCTGGAGCAGTAAAAACGGAATTAGTTATGAACCAGTTGGCAGCCTTGGCACAGGAGGATGGAACTTCCGAAGAAGAAGCATTGCACAAACATCTTTTAAACAAGCAGGCTTTAAAACGTTTTGTCGAGCCATCTGAAATCGCAGCGGCGGCTATTTATCTAGCATCTGATGGTGCAGCATCGGTTACTGGCGAGACTCTTAGTGTTTCTGGTGGAATGTAAGAACTATACATGCAACAAAAAAAGGAGCTGCTATTGTAAGCGGCTCCTCTTTTTGGGTGGATGTAAATCATCCATACTTGTAAAAAAAGTCCTGAAAGTAGTAAATTATTAATTTCGTGATAGTAAACGACATGCCCTGGATAATGACCAGGTGTTAGATAATAATGTATAGGCCAGTGTTCAAGTGTTTGCTCTGTTATCGCTAAACATTATTCGCTACTCCTGTTTTTTCAAGGTTATTTTTATTCTGATATGGTGCTTCTATTTTATTTTTGCTACAATTTTCCCCTTCACATGTCGTTCTGAAAGACGGGATAAAGCGTCTGGTACTTCCTCAAGACTTATTATTTCTTTTAACATAGAAGAAATTTTCCGTTCACTCACTAACTTAAGCATTTCACCGCCCATTATCCCCAGATCTTGTTGAGCCTTATGATTACCGGATTGGTGTACTGCACCGAGGGCAATTTCATGATACGAAACCGATTTTGTAAAAGGCTTTACTTTTGTAAAATCAGGTGCACCTGATATAAAAACAATGTGTCCCAAAAAGGCAAGGGTGTCTAATGAATCCGTTGCACTTTGTCTACTTACTGCATCTACCACAGCATCCACACCATGTCCATTTGTAATCTCCATTACTCTTGCAGTCACATCTTCCAGATGGTAATCAATTGCATAATCTGCACCAAGTGATTTTACATAGTTATGGTTATGACTTGAAGCAGTGGAAATCACCTTTTTGCCTGCATGTTTGGCTAATTGAACAGCAAATCCTCCTACTCCGCCAGCACCGCCATGTATTAAAATGGTTTCAACACGATCCAATGGCAGTTTACGGAATAACGATTGGTATGCTGTGTACCCAGCTGTTGGCAAAGCTGCCGCATCTTCAAACGTTACTTCGTCTGGAATACGAGAAACAGTATGTGCCGTGGTAACAGTGTATTCAGCATAGCCCCCTTTCTTAGTAAGATCTCCATGATAGACTACTCGATCACCTTTTTTCCACTGAGTGACCCCTTCACCAATCCCTGCCACTATACCTGCTACGTCTAAACCCAGAATATGAGGATAAGACCAATTGGAATTGCCACCAGTAGCTGTTTTATAATCAACAGGATTTAACCCAACCGCATATACCTCAACTAATATCTCCCCTGGACCGGGATTTGGTGTTTCAACTTCTTCTACCTTCATGTCTTTCCATTGACCTTTTTCACGCAATAGCAATGCTTTCATTTATTTCATCCTTTTCATGTAATCTTAATAAGTTTTAGAACAAAGTTTATAATATATACTGTTTCTGATGGAAACAAGAAAAATGATTTAGTTGACCTTAATGTAATTTCGTGTTAATTTGTATATGCAAATGAATAAAAGGATCTGATTAAATGAATGAAGAAGAACAGGTATTAATTCATTGTCTTTACTTTACAGCCAGCCGGTTTGCTCGTAACATTACAAAATTAGCCGAAAAGACCTTTGATTTTGGTGACCTTGCTCCTTCCTATCTTTACATGATTATGATTGTGAAGTTCCATCCAGAAATCACACAGAAGGAACTATGCCACAAGTTATCCATTGCGCCTTCGACCAGTACGCGGTTTATTGATAAACTTGAAAAATTAAAACTGGTTACCAGAAAAGCGGATGGAAAACAAACCCTTATCTCTTTAACAGAAGAAGGAGAAAATATATACCGGCAGTTTCGGGTCTCTTTAAAAGAATTGTTTACCAGCTATTCAGAAGTCTTAGGACGTGAGTTCAGTAAAGATTTAAGTCTTATGCTTCACGAATCGAGCAATAAGCTAGAAAGAGATCTATAATTTTTTTCCTTTCATTTGCATATACAAATATATTAGGAGGAAGTTGTTATGTCAGAAAAGATATTGCTAATTGTCGGTGCAGGACCAGGGATTAGCTTAAATACAGCAAAGAAATTCGGAAAAGAAGGCTTTAATGTTGCTTTGATTTCCCGCAGTATGGATTCATTACAGAAATATGAAAGTGAACTTAAAGATGATGGGATTGCAGCAAAAGGATTTCCTGGGGATGTCTCTTCAGTAGAATCTTTAAAAACAGCCATTGATGCGATAATTAAAACTTATGGAAAAATTGATGTACTCTTATACAATGCTGCTGCAGGAAGACCAGGTAAACCAACAACATTAAGTATGGATCAATTAGTGGAAGATTTTAAAATCAATGTAGCTGGAGCTCTTACCAGTGTAAAAGAAGTGATTCCCCATATGGAAAATGGAACAATTTTATTAACGGGCGGAGGATTAGCTCTTCACCCCTATGCTGATTATGCTTCATTAGCGATTGGAAAAGCAGGTATTCGCAATTTAGCAAACAGCTTGCACCAAGAATTGAGCCCTAAAGGAATTTATGTTGGAACATTAACGATTAACGGTTTTGTACAAGAAGGAACCTATTACTCAGCTGAAAATATTGCGAAGGCATTTTATAGCATGTATGAAAAACAAACGGAAACAGAAATTATATTTGAAGAAAAGTAAAATTTTTTAAAATTACATTTGTATGTACAAATATAAAATTTGCTCTGAAAGCAACAATAAGTGTAATCAAAACTAGAGAAGAAAAAAACAAAAGGAGACTTACTAATGAAAACTCTTGTCATTATCACCCACCCAAATTTGGAACAATCTCGAATTAACCGCACTTGGATGCAGGAATTGAAGAAACACAAAGAAATAACGATTCATACGCTTTATCAAGCGTATCCAGACGGGAAAATAAACGTAGCACACGAACAAAGCCTATTAGAATCACATGAACGTATTATTCTTCAATTTCCATTCTACTGGTACAGCACGCCTTCTTTGTTAAAACAATGGCAGGATGAAGTGCTCTCGTACGGCTGGGCATATGGCGAAGGCGGTGACAAGCTTCACGGTAAAGAACTTGGTCTTGCGATTTCAACCTTTGGACCAGAAGAGTCATATCAGACTTCTGGCTACAATCATTTTACCATGGAGACCTTAACAACTCCTTTACAGCAAACAAGCAATCTCATTGGCACGAAGTTTTTACCCTTGTTTGTGTTGAATGGTGTGATGCATGTTTCAGATCAAGAACTTGCTGAAAATGCTAAAGCATATGTTGAACACGTTCTTCATCCCTCAAAGATAGAAGCATAATTTATCCACACACAACGGGAAAGTAAAACTAAATACCCAATTTGTTGAGGTAATTTCTCAGTTGAAATGAATAAAGGTATTTCTTCCACTGAAATACCTTTTAATTTTTTTATTTGAATGTACTACTAATTGAAAGGTGATTATAATGAAAACATTAGTTATTGTAACCCATCCAAACCTGGAACAGTCGAAGATAAATAGAACGTGGATGAACCGTCTTCAACAAGAAGAAAATGTTACGGTCCATAATCTATATGCACATTACCCAACATTTGAGATTGATGTGGAAAAAGAACAGCAGCTTCTATTGGAGCATGATCGTATCGTTTTGCAATTTCCATTCTACTGGTACAGTTCACCCGCTTTGTTAAAACAATGGCAGGATATAGTACTTACTTACGGTTGGGCTTATGGGTCAGAAGGAACGAAATTACGCGGCAAAGAGTTTATGTTAGTAATTTCAACAGGCGGACCTGAAGAAGCTTATCAAGCTGGCGGATACAATCACTTTAGCATAAGCGAGTTAACCAAACCATTTCAGGCAACAGCTAACTTGACCGGAATGCGGTTCTTGCCTACTTTTACGAAACAGGGAGTACGCCTCTTAACGAACGAACAAGTCCTCGAAAGTGCTGAAGAGCTGGTACGTCGTCTGAAAAATAACTATTAGAAAAGAGGAGGAAATATAATATGTCAAAATTCGCTTTTGTAACAGGTGCAAATAAAGGTATTGGGTATGAGATTGTCCGTCAATTAGCAGAAAAAGATTATCACGTATTTTTAGGAGCTCGTAATGAAGAACTCGGACAAAAAGCTATAGAGTCTTTAGGCTTTTCGAATGTTTCATTTGTTCAAGTTGACATTTCAGATACACAATCAATTCAAAACTCCAAAAATAAAATCCTTAAAGTTACGGATCACCTAGATTTGTTAATAAACAACGCAGGGATTGCACTCGATTTCAATGTTTTACCTAGTGAATTAAAATTAGAAACGCTTCGTAAAGAATTTGATGTTAACTTCTTTGGGACATTTCAAATGATCCAAACCTTTTTACCACTAGTAAAAAAATCTCTGGGTGGAAAAGTTGTTAACCTTACTACCGATATGGCTTCACAAACGATGTTTGACAATGGTGATGCTGGCCCCCTTAATATATTAGGCTATAATTCATCAAAAACCGCTGTAAATTCTTTAACATTAGCTTTTGGAAAAGAATTTGGTACAAACGGTCCTGAAATATTAGGTGTGACACCTGGTTTTACCTCTACCGACCTTAATGGCAATGCTCCAGGTGGAAAAACAACTGCTGAAGGTGCACAAATCATTGTTAAATACGCCTTAAGCGAAACAAATTATAATGGTAAAATTCTGAACAAAAATGGGATTATTCCTTGGTAAGGGAAATCCTATGAATTATACGATTGGACAAGTTGCAAAAATCAATCATTTATCCATTTCTCAATTACGCTACTATGATAATCAAGGACTGTTCCCCTTTATTCAAGGTTGAAATGCGCTATGCCCTCCAGCTTTTCATAAAAAGGAAATCGACAGGCTTCTTACCTGTCGATTTCACTTATGCATATTGCTTGTTGCTTTCTTCATTTTTGAAAAAGCTCTTCATCGAATGGAACACATCTGCTTTTTGCTTCAAAACATAGTAACGGAAGTTCTCATTTTTAATGTTTTTATAGGCAGACATAAGAGTGCTGTGCCTGTTATACTGATTCACTTCCCCATATCCAAACATATTGGAAACCTTCATGAGTTCCTCTACAAGCTTGACGCAACGAGCGTTGTCCGATGTTAAATTATCACCATCGGAGAAATGGAATGGATAGATATTATACCTGCTTGGATTGTACTTTTCCTCGATTAATTCTAATGCCTTTCGATAGGCAGATGAACAAATGGTACCTCCACTTTCCCCTTTAGAGAAAAAGTCGTCTTCCGAAACCACCTTGGCCTCTGTGTGATGGGCAATAAACTCAATTTCCACCGTTTCATATTTCGTCCGCAAAAATCGAGTCATCCAGAAGAAAAAGCTCCGCGCCATATATTTTTCCCATATTCCCATCGAACCGCTCGTATCCATCATCGCTAACACTACAGCTTTTGAATCAGGCTTTAGCACTTCATTCCAGGTTTTAAACTTTAGATCATCTTTATAAATAGGATGAAATGCTGGCTTCCCACTCATAGCATTTCGTTTAAATGCCGACATCATTGTCCGTTTTTTATCTATGTTACCCATTAACCCTGTTTTCCGAATATCATTGAACTCAATATCCTCAACGATATTTTCATCCTGCTCTTTTCTTTGTAAATTTGGAAGTTCTAACTCCTTAAATAGTGCTTCCTCAAGCTCCATTAAAGATACTTCCGCTTCAAAGTAATCCTCTCCTGCCTGATCCCCAGCGCCTTGACCTTTTCCCGGCCCCTGCTGCGGGGATCCATCTCTTGCGATTACATCTCCTACTTGGCTCTCACCGTCACCTTGGCCCACGTGTTTGTTTTTATCATAGTTATAACGAATTTTATATTCGTCCAAAGAACGAATCGGAATTTTTACCACATCTCGACCGTTTGACATAATAATGCTTTCTTCTGTTATGAGGTCTGGCAGATTATTTCGAATCGCTTCTTGAACTTTTTCCTGATGGCGCTTCTGGTCATCGTGGCCTTTACGGTGGAGGGACCAATCTTCGCGTGAAATAGCAAATTGATGCTTGTTATCAGTCATAGTAAACCCCTCCTTATTAATTTTTTTTCATTTTTAAATGCACATTTTATTCTATAAAACATAGAATATCCCGAGTGTAAAAAGGTTGCTATAAGAAATATTAATTACTTTATCCTATGCAGAATCGGAAAATAATTTACAAATAATTTCGGCAATTAATAGAAATGGACAAGTATCCTCTAATTTATTCCTGGGTATTGGAATCCTATGAATTAGAAAATAAAGGACCAGCGGAGTTTGTTCCACTAGTCCACTATTCTCTATCTGTTTAATAAACTACCAACATATCGTAATAATTCATTGGCTGAAGTAGAATTATAGCCGTGTTCATCAATTAAACGAGCAACAACATTGTTGATTTTTTTCAATTGCTGCTCATCTGGTGTTTTGGCAGAAGTGGTAATTTTGACAACATCTTTAAGATCGGCAAATAGTTTCTTTTGAATTGCTTCACGAAGGCGGTCGTGGGAATTATAATCAAACCGCTTTCCTTTGCGGGCGTAGGCTGAAATTCGAAT
>JAUZQA010000429.1 GCA_030705665.1 Bacillota bacterium | reverse complement strand
TACATAATGCTCTAAGCTGTCCCCGCCTTTATGCTGGTTAGGATACTTTCCAGAGGCATACATTTGATTGCGATCAAATTTTGTAACATGCAAATGATTTTTTATAAATCCAGCCCGTTGGATAACAGTAGCATCATCGGTTGCAAAAGGAAGGCAATTTTCACCGGTTACAATCTTATAGCCTACTGGCTGGCCGGCAAAGTTCTTTGAATTTGGATTGATAATCTTCCATGTTCTTTGCGATGGCAAATCAATATTTCGTACAGATTCTGATTCTGTCTTAAAAGTTTTTGATACAGTATAGAATGCATTGTTATTTGGATTGTCTGGACCAGGCTTTTCCGCTACTGTATGTGTTTCGACAACAGCATTTTTCCCGCCGTCAATCATGGTATCAATTCGGAAGTTAAAGAAATGTTGATGATACGGTGCATTTACCTGTGGGGCCACCTCTGTTCCATATCTTGGTTTTTCCCCTTCATCAAGTGCACCAACATTAAGGATTCCTGTTAATTTCACTTCACATTCAACCGTTCCGTCTGGATAGAATGACCAGAAGAAACCGTAATCGTAGTTTGCTACTGTAGCAAAGAAAGAGATGACTAAACGACGTGAACGGCGAACCTCTACTCGATTTGTTCTCCAGTCTGTATGCTTCCAAGCAACACCATAATCCTCTTCATGAAGGCAAACAGCATTTTTGATTGTAAATGGCTCACCCTTACTATTGGAAATCACTGCATCGAAGTATTTGATATATCCAACGCAGTCGCAGCCAAGTTCTAGTGAGTTAGCCAGTTGCCCAATTCCATATTCTCCTGCATCGAATGCATTTTGCCAGTTATGGGCTGGATTCGTATCACTGTACGGTACAACCATTTCAGAAAGTGCAGCGCGATACAGGATTGGGCGTACTCTCCCTTTATCTTCATACCCTACTGTGTGAATAACAAGACCTTCTCTTGGAGTAAAACCAAATCTAATTTTCCATTTTTGCCATTCAATCGAATGCCCTTCAATTTTGAAGCTTGGCCCTTCTGGCTGAATGATATCAAGTGGTTTTACATCTTTTCTAAAATCGATGTCATAACTCTCTGCTTCTTCCGGAGTATATGCTCCATCCGTAGGGGGAAGTGGTTTTACACCATAATCTTCAATTCTAAGTATTTCCATTTTGTTAACATCCACAACAGCGATAAGGCCTGTTAAGGGGTAAGCATAGCCATTTTCATTCACGGCGGGTCTGACCCAAGCCAAGGCGCGAACAAGTCGTTTCCCTTCATCTTCTTTTATATTAAAATAACCAGATGACCATGGGTCGATCATTACTAAACTAGGGTCTGTAACACCCCGTTTTAAAAGTGCTGCTTGATATTGGGGATCATTTTTAACTAATTCTTCTACTTCCTCAAATTCATCCAACATAAACCCTGGTCGTACATCTGGAATAAGCTCCCATGAAATAACATCATTTTTCGTTATCGATACAATAGCTTCATATGTTTCATTACCTTCTGGTTCTAAAAGAATAATATGTGCTTCCCGTTCAATCGGATCACCTTGTTTAAAATTCAACACCACTTTTTTAGTGGGTTCATTGAGAATAACTTGGGCAAATCTAGCATTTTCACTTGGATTTTTTTTCTCTTTTAAAACAGATACTGCCTTCGTAATTTCCTCTGCAGTTAGCGGCTCTAACGGGTGCGTAACCTTATTTTCTATTGCTTGCATACATAAATCTCCTCCAATATTTTAAATATTTTTAAGATTTGTAAAATACTTCTTTATTTTTACTTTTTTTTAAAACTTGTTCAACAAACATGTAAGAAAATCTAACATCCTTTTTTTACTAAAAAAGATGGATCATCAAAATCCATCTTCTTTTAACTTCTTAACCGGCTTATTAAATTGTTTGATCCAGCCTAACTCTTCAGAAATATATCTTGAATATTTTAAAATAACTTCAACTAAATAATTTAATCGATTTAGATCCAAATTCGTATTAGTTGATATACTTATTGCTCCAACCACATGATTTTCCCATGAAAAGATAGGAGCCGCAATACTTGTAATACCTTCAGCTTTTTCATCAAAAGTGATTAAAAAACCAGATTCCTTTATTCGCCTTAATTCTTTCTCTAACTCACTTTTATCTTTGATTACATTTTGGTTCATTAAGTCATTAACAATCTTGTTTTTCAAATATAATTTAAAATTTGCTAATAGTACTTTATTGGCTGCATCGATCGAAAGAGGGAGCCGAATCCCTTTTACATCTTTATGAAAATTGTAAATAGGATTGATAGCGTTCACACTATCTATGATTACCCCTTCGGTTCCCTCAGCTATAGACAAATTTACAATTTCTTTTGTTTCATTGGATAATTTAATAAGAAAAGGCAATGCTGCTTTTCGAACGGAAATATTTTCTCTAATCGATAATCCTAATTCCATAATTCTGGTGCTGAGACGGAATCTCCGTGTTTCCCTATCCTGTGATACAAATCCCACTTCACATAAACAATTGAGTAATCGGTGCACCGTTTGCACTGGCATATTTAATTCTCGGCTAATTTCTGAGGTACTCCAGTCTTCTTTTTCCTCTTTTGGACTAATCAGCGATAATAGCATCATTGATTTATTTAATACACCAGACATGGTTTCACTCCCCAGTACTTTGATTTGATAAAGATCGTGCATAAGAAAAACCTCTTGGGTAAAATGAGATATCATTTCCGATCAACTCGGAACTTCAACCATACCAAGAGGTTCTAAAAACTTTTAATAAACACATTCATTTTTCTTAGATGGACTTCGAAATCTCCATCGATACATCCTCTGTTAATGTAATCGTGTTATAAGCTGGCTCTTCATGAAAACTAAGATCTAGGCCCATTAGCTCTTCCTCTTTGCTTACGCGTAAAGATACAAATAAACTAATGACCTTTAAAATAACAAACGTGCCAACACCAGCCAGAACTACAGCCGCCGCCACGCCAACGAACTGATGCATCAACTGTCCAGGGTTTCCATAGAGCAGGCCATCATTGCCGGCTGGATTAACGGCCTTACTTGCAAAAATACCGGTAGAAATTGCTCCCCAAATCCCCCCAACACCATGGATTCCAAAAGCATCCAAGGTGTCGTCATATTTGAAACGAGCTTTTACGAAATAAATACCGAAATAACAAACAGGTGCAGCAATGAAACCAATCAATAATGATGAAAGGATTGATACATATCCGGCTGCGGGAGTAATGGCTACTAACCCGGCAATCACTCCTGATGCTGCTCCAATAAGAGTAGGCCGCTTACGCACTGACCATTCGACTAGCAGCCAGCCAAGGCCACCGGCTGCTCCAGCGACATGGGTGGTGGCAAAGGCAAGGGTAGCTAATCCTCCTGAAGCAAGAGCACTGCCTCCATTGAATCCAAACCAGCCAAACCATAGAGTAGCTGCACCAATCAAAAATAAAACAATATTATGCGGACGCTGTTCATGAGATAGATATCCCTGTCTCGGACCGATCATCAATGCAGCTACCAGAGCACTGACCCCTGATAAAATATGGACGACGGTTCCACCTGCAAAATCAAGTTCTCCCATTTTAAACAGCCAACCGCCGCCCCACACCCAGTGAGCCATAGGAGCATACACGAAGGTAGACCATAAAATCGCGAATAGTATCCATGCTTTAAAAGATATCCGTCCGGCAATTCCCCCTGAAATAATGGCCACTGTAATGGCAGCAAAAACTGTCTGAAACATCGCATAAATATAGTGTGGAACCGTTAAAGTCCCTAGGGCAGAGCCTTCTCCAACACCATTAAATCCCAAAAAGTCAAATCCTCCTATGAAACCGCCAATATCAGTACCGAAGCTGAGACTATACCCCCATAGCACCCAAACCACACTGACAACTATTAAACTTGTTAAACTATGCATCATCGTAGATACAACATTACGTTCACTCACTAACCCGCCATAAAAGAGTGCTAGCCCTGGTACATGCATAAACAGCACAATAGCAGTAGAAATCAAAAGCCAGGTGGTATCACCTGTATCGATT
>JAUZQA010000428.1 GCA_030705665.1 Bacillota bacterium | reverse complement strand
TTCACTTAGGTTCCATTTTTTCATTGCTTTTATGACAAACTGGCTGCAGCGCAGTACTGCGGGACCGCTGATCCCAAAATGAGTAAAGATCATATCCATTCGATGGGAAATGAGCGGTTTACCTTTTGGATTTAAAACACTAAGATTGATATCTCTAAGCGAAAGGCCCTGAAGTGTTTTAGCTTGAATAAATGGCTCATTGGATGTTATCGGGACTTCTGTTGGAAAAAGCTCAGTAATCGTGTGTCCAGCTTTTTCTGCCCAGGCATAACCATCTCCAGTTGACCCGGTATGGGGGACAGATTTACCCCCAACTGCCACAACGATCGCCTTTGTTGTGATCCGATTCCCATTTTTTAATTCAATTGCTGCCGTTTCGCCATTTTCATAAAAAATATCCTTTACTGGAGAATTGGTAAACACTTTAACATTTAGACTTTCTAGTTTTTCTAACAAGGCATCTACTACTGATTGTGATCGATTAGAAGTCGGAAACATTCGTCCATGATCTTCTTCTTTTAAGGTAACTCCCATCTTTTCAAAAAAAGCAATGATGTCTTCATTATTAAAAATTGAAAAAGCACTATATAAAAATTTTCCATTTCCAGGCAAGTGTTTAATTATTTCTTCAATCGGAAGTCTATTGGTCACATTACATCGACCACCGCCAGAAATGGCTAACTTCCTGCCGAGTTTGTCGCCTTTATCAATTAGCAATACACGTGCACCATGTTCACCAGCACCAATTGCGGCCATTAATCCGGACGGTCCGCCGCCAATGACAATTACATCATATTCCATTTTTTCACCAACTTTATATATGATTACCAAAAAAAGGTTAAACTAAGTGTTAATTATAATCGTTTTTTTATTGTTTTTGAAATCGGTTAATACCAATACAAAAATAACTTACCAAAAAAATTTAACAGGATTATTATAGCGCGGTTCGAAAAGAAGTTGTACACTACTAATAGTGTGCAAAAAAAGTCGAATATACTTTCTAAAATGGCTGTGTTAATTAGGCAGTTGATTTGCGCTCAGGCACTTCGCCTTCCGCTCCAATCAACAGGGTAAAAAAACATTTTTCTGTTTACACAGCCTATAAAATTGACTAATAATTCACGCCTCATTTTTGGACGAGGAGAAGAAATGTTATGCAATCAAAGCTTTTAAGAGGAACCTTTATTTTAACAGTTGGAACCTTCCTTTCCAAATTTATCGGTTTATTTTATGTGATCCCATTTTACCAGATTGTCGGAAAGCAGGGGACGCAGTTATACAATTATGGCTATGTCCCTTATACCATATTTATTAGCATTGCAACAGCGGGTGTACCCCTTGCTGTGTCAAAGTTTATTTCCAAATATAATGCAATGGAAGAATACGCGGTAGGAAGAAAACTGTTTAAATCCGGTTTGGTAATCATGATGTTAACCGGATTTGCTTCATTTTTGGTCATGTATTTTGCTTCACCTGCTTTGGCTGAAATGAGTATTGGCAGCGATAAACAACAAACCTTTAATGTAAATGAAGTTACTACCGTTATGCATGCAGTTAGCTGGGCATTAATTGTTGTTCCATTTATGAGTTTAATCAGGGGCTTTTTCCAGGGGCATCAATCGATGGGGCCTTCTGCCGTTTCACAAGTAGTTGAGCAGATTGTTCGGATTCTCTTTACTTTAGTAGGTGCTTATGTTGTTTTGCAAATGATGCATGGTGGTATCGTCAATGCTGTCAGTGTCTCAACGTTTGCAGCCTTTATTGGTGCACTCGGAGGCCTGGCTGTATTATTTTGGTATTGGTACACCAGAAAACACTATTTGGATGAACTTTTATTACAAGATAAAGGAAATGTGAGTATTTCCTTGCCGCAAATGTATAAGGAAATTCTGCTTTATGCTGCACCATTTGTATTTGTAGGGATTGCTAATCCTTTATACCAATTTATTGATCAGGTTACCTTTACACAGGCTATGGATGCCATTGGCCAGCATAAATTGGCAGATGTAGCTTTTTCAATTTTAAACTTTGAATCACAGAAGATTGTCATTATTCCTGTTTCCTTGGCAACTGCCTTTTCATTAACGCTTGTTCCTTCTGTAACAAAAGCTTATGTAGCAAATGACTTTAATGATATGACACATCAGCTTAATCAGTCATTTCAAGTTTTGTTGTATTTAACTTTGCCTGCAGCGCTTGGTTTATCTTTATTAGCGGAGCCAATTTACACCGTCTTCTATGAGCATGATCCGCTTGGTATTTCTGTTCTTGCTACATATGCACCAGTCGCTATTTTATTTTCGCTTTATTCAGTTACAGCAGCGATCCTGCAGGGAATCAATGAACAGCGATTTACCATCTTAAGCCTGCTTGTTGGTTTATTACTTAAATTGAGCTTAAATATCCCGCTTATTAAAGCGATGGAAACCCAAGGAGCTGTTTTAGCGACAGCTATTGGATATGCAGCATCGATTATTATTAACTTAATCGTTATTAAAATGTATTCCGGCTATCGTTTCCGTCTTGTTGCAAGACGCTGCACGTTAATTGTGATCTTTTCGGGAATAATGTGGTTAGGTACAGAGATCACACTGAAGGGTTTAGAGTTATTCCTTTCCCCTGTGTCTAAGATGCAGTCATTAGTCATCATCAGTGTGTGTGCGGTCGTGGGGGCAGGAATCTATTTTTATTTAGGTCTGAAAAGCCGTCTTGTTTACCGTTTATTTGGGAATCGCGTCGACTCAATTAAGAAAAAGTTAAGATTGCCAATCTAATACTATTGTGAAAAGGCGGGTGGCAAATGAGAATTGATAAGTTGTTGGCCAACCTTGGTTTTGGCAGCAGAAAAGAAGTTAAGAAACTATTGAAAGATGGAGCAGTAAGGGTGAACGACACCGTTGTGAAAGACCCTAAAGTGCAGGTTGATCCCGGCGAAGACCTTGTGACGCTTAATGGCGAAACAATTGAATACAAAGAGTTCATCTATTTAATGATGAATAAACCTCCCGGTGTTCTATCCGCAACGGAGGATTATGCTGGTGAAACGGTTATTGATTTATTAGAAATGGACGATCAGGTTTATGAGCCATTTCCAGTCGGACGGTTGGATAAGGACACAGAAGGGCTCTTGTTGATTACCAATGACGGACAACTGGCCCATCGGCTTTTGTCACCAAAGAAGCATGTACCGAAAACATACTTTGCTGTTATCGATGGCGCGGTTACGGAAAGTGATATTGATGCTTTTCAACATGGAGTTACCTTGGATGATGGCTATGAAACAAAACCTGGTCAGTTAAAAATTCTAAAATCAGGGATTCGCTCCGATATTGAGTTAACGATAACAGAAGGAAAGTTTCATCAAGTAAAAAGAATGTTCGAAGCAGTAGGGAAGCGAGTTGTGTATTTAAAGCGAATTTCAATGGGACCGCTTATGCTCGATGAAACACTTGAACTTGGAGAATATCGCGAACTAACGGATGAAGAAGTAGAAATGTTAAGAGATTATCAAGTAAAATAGAGAAAGAATGTTAAAAAAGCAGCCTTGCATATTCGGCTGCTTTTTTTTCACAGTAGGAGGATTTGATGAAAAAAGTCGGTTTAATCATGCGGAAAATACAATTTACAGAAGCACAAGGCCCTCGGGTGTTTGCTGAGCGTCTAAAGCAAATCGCCAGCGAATTAGGGGTGGAGATAGTTTTTATCTCACCTGAACGCCATGTAAGCGGGTATGATTGGATTCCTGGATATGAGCATGAAAAAGGTGATTTAGTCAACTACGATATTGTCCTGGATCAAATCTATAAAGAGAACATAGAACATGTTATTTACACGGTGTCAGGTTTTACTTTTTTAAAGATGTTTATAAAAAACAGTGTTCTGTTTCCGCATAGCTTTCCTGATCCCGCTTTAACTGGTTATGAAATGATGAAACCATTTTATTCGATTGTTGATAAAGCAATCGTCCAAACGGACTTCCTTAAACGGGAAATCTCCAGGAATTTCGGCGTAACGGATGTTAATGTCATTCCCATTGGCTTTAACGAAAAATTAGCCAATATGTATTTTGACCCAGC
>JAUZQA010000427.1 GCA_030705665.1 Bacillota bacterium | reverse complement strand
ATTGCTTTAGGTGATTTGGTTGGTTCCAAACTAGGTGGTACAAAAATAGGTAAATATTCAAATATTGTATCAGGGATTATTCTGATCCTTATTGGAATTTATGAAATGGTGTTTTAACACTTTTTAAAAGAACATACCAACCTCTTCTTGATAGACGGAGGTTTTTTGTTCTTATATGAGCTATCTGATCTTTATTTAGTAAAAGTTATTCCATCTATTTAAATGATGTCTAAGGACAAATGTTTTGCCAATCTTTTGAGATTTATATTAATAAAGTCTCCATTTACTTTGACCAATACATCAAAGTCTGATAAAAAATCCAATAAGTTGATTTGAGGAATATTATCTTCTAAATACTCCATATCCATTTTTTCATTTGCGACGATTGCCTTTATTTCATCTTTGAGCCCTCCAGCGTGGTAGTAGTTTGCCGGGATCCAAAAGAATAATTGGCTGCCATCCAGAGCATAAGATTTTAATTCATTTAATTTATTCCTCCATTCTGATTTATAATTTGACCAATCAGCAACGAAAAGAATTTTTAACCTATCCTGGCTGGCTCCGCTTTTTTCAATCGGCACCTTATATTGCTCCATTTTTATCGGACAAAAGTGTTGATCATGCCTAAAGGCAGTATCGGTAATCAATTTTTCTTTAATAGTAGGATCAAACACGAGTATATTCCATTTTTTTATGAATTTTAGATAATTGGTGATTAAGGTAGTGTTGAATGTATACGGGTCTTTATTAAAAGAAACACTTCCTATATGATCGACAAATGAACCCCCTACAAGTGCAATTTTATAACCCGCCATCCTTAAACGTAAGGTCCAATCATCATCGTCATAGTTACCAATTCCGAACCATAGGTCATTCCCGCCTACTGTTTCAATTACTTTCCTTTTAATTACCATACAGGCACCGATTATTCTGTCTAAAAAAATAATGCTTTTCCCATTTTGTATCATAAAATTTTTGGCAAACATTTTCATTTCTTCTATGGAGTTAAAGTTCACACCAACATCTTGAACACCCGATGCATACGAAAGATATGGTGCAGCAACACCAATAGTAGAATCACTTTCAAGAGTTTTTAATAGACCGTCAAACCAATTTTTTGGAAAAATCAAGTCATTATTCAGAACTGTAATAATTTCTCCCTTGCATTGCTCTAATCCGCAATTAATTCCTGCAGGATAACCTAAGTTTTCATCAAGATGAATAATGTTAAATTGAATTTGCTCTTTATATTTATTGCGTAATTTTAAAAGCCCTAGAGCTGTCTCATCTGTCGACCCATTGTTTACAGCTATAATTTCTACTCCTCTTTCAAAATAAGTGGGATTTAAAGAACCAATTAAAGTCGTTATTGCTTGCTCGCTAAAATTCCAACTATTGTAGCACAAAAATACAAAGCTAAAGTATGGCAACAAATAGCCTCCTTCATATTTATTCAGAAACACTCTTTTATTTAATATATGTACAAACTTACTAAAGGGAATCTGAAATGTGCGTATGCTGAGACAACAAAGGTAAAACCACTATTATCACCTCTAAACGGAAAACCACTAGAAATTGCAGCGATAGATATATTCGCAAAATTCCCATATTTAGTGCGTGATCCTTACACCATTTGCTGGATTTAAACATGCCAAAAACAATTGCAGTCAAGTTAATGATACAGAACACTTTTCAAGCTTTTCACATATGATAAAACGTTACTTAGCACAGTTTTTATTTTTACTAAAATGACAAAATTCCCTTAAATATTAAGAAAAGGAAAGATGAAAAGATGCTAAATAATGTATCTATTCTTATTCCATTCGTTTCGGACGATGGTCCCAGAAATGAAGCCTTTAAATGGGTCAAAAAATTTTATGAAAATACACTGCCAGGAGTAGAAATCTGCGTTGGAATGACAGATGCGAATCCTTTTTCAAAGTCAAAAGCTGTTAATCACGCAGCCTCACAATCTACAAGAGATTTTTTTGTGATCACTGATTCCGACATTATACTTGATCCCTCGCTCATTCACCAATCTATTCAACTTCTAGAGTCCTGTCCTTGGGTCATCCCCTATCAAAGAGTTTTTAATTTAGATCCCCAAAGTACTCATGAATTACTAAAAAATGAACCAGGTTGGCCGATCCCTTTTGTTTATACTGGTAAACAAAGGCCACAAATGGGATGGGGAGGCATAAATATATTACAGAGGCACCAATTTGAGCGAGTTGGAGGATTTGATGAAAGATTTCGGGGATGGGGAGGAGAAGATGACGCATTTGCTTTTTCACTTAACCATCTATACGGACAGCCGCATAGATTAGATTCTACCATTTTTCATTTATGGCACCCACCGGGAGTCCTTAGTCATTACATGGAAAATCGAGGTTATTTACAAGCTTATTTGGCAGGAACTGAATCAGTTATAAAAGAGATTGAAAAACGAAAAAATCATGAAGGATAATGTTTAAGTAATAGTTATTCATGAGGGTAAAAGCCCTTTTTTTGTGGGTTTTCTTCTTTCCACGTTTATAGTTACCACAATATCAAATATTAATTGTTTTTAAGCTATATACCTATTTGTGCCATAGATAACCAACGCCTTTATAATAAAACAAGGGAATACAATGATCAGTTATGGCAAAAGGAGGGTTCAATAAATGAAAGTCGCACTTCTGACGATGTTTAATGGCTTGGATAGTTCATATTCATTGGTAAATGTGGTGGCCGAACAAGTTCGAATGCTTTTGGATGCAAATATTGAAACAAGAATATTAGTAAGTGACATTTGTCCACTGAATAAACTTTACGGAATTTTTTTAGATAAACGAATCAAATGGGTAAAAGTGTGTAACCATCTGAACGGCAACCAAATGCATTGGAAAAACTATACACAGCCAGATGGCGAGGTTCATGAAACCTTCTTTGAGGAAGTTGATGTAATTGCAGAGGATTTAGTAAAAAAATTAGCAGATATTGATATCTGTTTCATGCATGATATTCATTATCAAGGATGGCATTTGCTCCATAACATTGCTATAAGAAAAGTTCAGGACCGTTTACCTAATCTTAAATTCCTTGCATTTACCCACTCAGCACCCGCAACTCGACCTGCTAACTCTAAATGGCCCTTTTCAGCTCGTTATACACCAATGCCAAATACTTTGTATATATACCCAACACAATCAGGAATTCCAGCTTTAGCAAAACAATACAATGTTCCGGAGGATCGATGTAGAGTGGTTAGTAATAGCCTTGACTTATTAAGTTTTGCATCAGATGAAGTAAAGCTCCTAGCAAAACATATTGACCTACTGACATCGGACATTTTAGTAGTCTATCCGGGCCGTCTGACGGCTTCTAAAAAATTTGATAAAGTGGCATCCCTTTGTGGAGTAATTAAGAAAAATCATGGCAAGGATATCAAAGTTATATTTTGTGATGCTTTCCCAAATTTAAGTGTTACACCTGAAGCCTACAAGAACATTGTTCGATCTACAGGTGTGAATTTTGGTTTAGAAAACGGTGATTTACTATTTACATCGGACATAAAGGAATCTCTAAAAGGGTTTCCTAGAAAAGGTGTATTAGAGTTATTTTCCCTTTCAAACTTATTTATTTGTCCCTCTTTTTCGGAATCTTTTGGATTAACAGTACTAGAAGCTGCAAGCAAGGGAAATTTCCTTGTCCTAAATGAACAGGTACCTGCTTTAAAGGAACTTGGGAGCAATCTGGATGCCTATTTTATGAAATGGGATGCAAAAAATTTCGGTTTCAATACACGTGAGACGTATCTACCTTCTGAAGAAGCCTATCTTACTGACCATGCAAAAAACATTGTCAAATTAATGGACAGCAATCAAGTCATACATGCTAAAACAATGGCAAAGAAAAGATACTCCCCACAATGGATATGGAAAAATCAATTAGAACCAATTATGAAGTCTTTAACTG
Source organism: Bacillota bacterium (assembly GCA_030705665.1). The sequence goes on along the minus strand of JAUZQA010000427.1, from coordinate 120 downwards.
AATAATATAAAAAAGAGTATTGTAAAAACTGAACTGCCCCCCGTCAAGTAGACAGAATAAATAAAGTTACGCAATGGCTTTAGTTCGTTATTCAATCGGGCTAAGGCCATTAAATTTGAT
>JAUZQA010000426.1 GCA_030705665.1 Bacillota bacterium | reverse complement strand
TTTAATTCATAGCATAAACCACCTTCGTTTTTCAACAAAATCTTATTTATTAGGCTTTCCTTTGATATTTTATAAGAATTTCCAAAAATAATATTTGTATTTTCAAAAGGAATGGTAATGGCTGTTTTTTCAAGGACTCGATCCAGCATTTCAAAAAGAATGGTTTCATCTTGGGGTATACCAATTCTTTTTCGCAATAATTGATTCAATTCAGTTCTCATTTTAAATCACCACTTTGTACTTGTTTTAATTCATTTTACCATTTTACATATGTTCCTTCTTTACTCCCTATTTCATTTCTATCAGGAGCCGGCCTTTATGAAAAAATCAAAAAAATATACAACAAGTTGGTGTTGTCTCAATATAATGTACTAACACCCCTTCTCAAAACCATTTGTTTTCAGATAGGATTGAACAAAAAAATGAATCTAGCCTAATGAAGGGACAGATGCAGGTGATAAGGTGAATAATGACGAAAGCTATAATTATATATTTCAAAATCTCCGGGAATGCCATATGTCTTTTGACGAAGTTTTCAAGCGAATCATCAAATTTATGAAATTGAATCCTGGAGGCAACTTCCGTTTAATGGTCGGGACTGATTCGCAAGTACATGAAACAAAAACGATATTCATAACAGGGATTGTGATCCAAAATCATGGTAAAGGGGTTTGGGCCTGTATTCGTGAAGTGATCATCCCATGGAAAATGAATTACCTAAGAGAAAGAATTTCATTTGAAACATCCTTAACAGAAGAAATAGTATCCATGTTTACAGAAGATAAGAAAAATCAAATGATTGATATCGTCCTCCCTTATTTATATCAGGGTGCATCCTTTAAGCTGGAAGGACATCTAGATATTGGTGCCGGAAAAAGAAATAAGACCAGGGAATTTGTGGAAGAAATGATCACCAGGATTGGTTCAATGGGTTTTGAGCCAAAAATAAAACCAGATGCCTTTGTGGCATCCAGCTATGCAAATCGATTTACAAAATAAAAGATGGGACAACGATGTCCCGTCTTTTATTTTGTATATCTTCATTTTAAATCAATAATTGGAATAAATTACTATCATTATTAACTTCCTTATAAAAAAATCCTTTGTTCTTTATTCGTTCAATTAATGGATAATAATCTTCCTTATCCTTCAATTCAATGCCTACTAATGCAGGTCCACTATCTTTATTGTTCTTTTTCGTGTATTCAAAACGAGTGATGTCGTCATTAGGGCCTAAGACATCAAGGAGAAACTCACGTAATGCTCCTGGGCGCTGTGGAAATTGAACAATAAAATAATGTTGCAAACCTTCATAGATCATGGAGCGTTCTTTGATTTCCTGCATGCGCCCGATATCATTGTTACCCCCGCTAATAATACATACAACCGTTTTACCTTTTATTTTATCTGCATACATATCCAAAGCAGCAACTGACAACGCTCCAGTTGGTTCAGCGACGATTGCATTTTCATTGTACAATGATAAAAGCGTTGTACAAACCTTACCTTCTGGTATGACAACGATATCGTCTATGATTTCCTTACAAATGCTGTAAGTCAGCGACCCTACAGTTTTCACTGCTGCTCCATCCACAAAAGGATCGATTTCTTTTAAGGAAGTTACTTCACCGTGGAGGATGGATTCTTTCATTCCTGGTGCACCTTCGGGCTCAACACCAATTAATTTAGTTTCTGGGGAAAATCTCTTCATGTACGTGCCGACACCAGACATTAGGCCTCCACCGCCAATAGCTCCAAAGAGATAATCAATTTTATCCTGTGAATCTAATAATTCTACCGCAATTGTTCCTTGACCGGCCACAACATCAACATCATCAAATGGGTGAATAAAGGTTCGTTGCTCGATTTGACTGCATTTCAGCGCTTCTTCATAAGCATCATCAAATGTATCCCCAACTAATACAATTTCAATATCTTCTCTTCCCCAAAATTTAACTTGGTTTACTTTTTGCTTTGGAGTCGTGTTTGGCATGAAGATTTTCCCATTAATTTTTAACAAATGGCAAGAATAGGCAACTCCTTGTGCGTGGTTTCCTGCACTTGCACAAATAATTCCGTTTTTTAACTCTTCCTCACTCAATCGCTTGATTCGGTTATAGGCACCACGAATTTTAAAGGAACGGACACTTTGTAAATCTTCCCGCTTTAAATACACATTGCATCCATATCGTTCTGATAATAATGCATTATATTGGAGAGGAGTTGGAGAAATGACATCTTTTATCGTATGATTTGCAATAATGATATCCTCAACATTAAACGACTGTTCTTTCTGTTCTAATTGCTCTTGCTTCATATCTATTTACCCCCTATTTATTCACATATAAATAATATGTAATAATGAGTATTTAAAATTTATAGTTTTACCTTTTTAAGACACCAAAAAACCCGTCCCTAATGGATAGGGACGAGTTTACTCGCGATACCACCCTACTTCCACAACATCAAAAAATGTGTTATGGCTCTCGACTAACGTACAGATTGTTTATACGTGTTCCTTTTTAACGGAGGAAAATCCGGCACGGCTTACTTCAATTTTCAGCCTTACATCTCAGAGATGATATTCAGATATGTCCTGACATCGACTTTCAGCACCCATCGATTCTCTGTAGAACAAGAGCATACCTTACTCTTCTCGTCATTGATTTGTAGTTAAATTAATTGACATTAGGTTAACACTGTAAAACAAACAAGTCAATATTTTAAGTCTATTTTTATTTTTATGAATATTTTAGATTATTTTGATTCCATTTTAATAAACTTTCTCCCTTTCTATTACTCCTGTCGACATCGGAACAAAACGGGAGTATCGTGTAAATGTAGTTAGTCAAATAGAAAGTTATGCTAAAGTTCTCGTTAGACGAGGCGTCTGTACAAACACAGACCACTGCACGGAAACGTCGAAAGACGCCAATGGGTAAAACAGGTATTGCCGGATTAAGGCTCTACTAAAGGTGGCTGAGGTTTATTCCTCTACGTTGTGCAGTGCTAAAGCTAAACTAGGGGGATTTTAATAGATTCTATATGATCTGTTTATTCAATCCCCTTGAACTTCAAGGGGATTTTTCTCGTTGTCCCACACCATTCTAAGCTTAAAGAATATTATTTTATAGAAGGAGTGTGATATTTTCGTGGATGGTTCCAGTAGTAGATTATGGAACATGTTTATCAAAATTAGAGTTATAGTAAACCATTTTTCTTATACTGGAAGCTCGCCCGAAAAAAGCAGCTCCTAATAAAATGGCTTACATAACTCCCTACAACTTGGGAGGTATAGATCATGATTATGAAATTTAGTACTGTAAAAAAATATGCAGTAAAATCAGATTTGATCAATGAAGAAGAAAATGGAATTCAAGGATTTGATATCGAATTAAACAAGGAAGATAGACGAAGAATCAGCCGACTTGTAGACACATATGAAAAAAGTATTTTATCCCATTTAGACGATGAATACATTCGAAAAACAACCTGGTCGGATCGCCTAGCTGATCGAATATCCTCATTTGGAGGCAGTTGGATGTTCATTATCTTTTTTAGTTTGTTTCTTGTATTTTGGATGATTTGGAATTCTGTAGCCTTTACTAAACATTTTGATAGCCGGCCATTTATCTTGTTAAATCTTATTTTATCTTTTATCGCTGCTTTTCAAGCCCCTATCATTATGATGAGTCAAAACAGGCAGGCTGCACGTGATAAACATGAATCGATTATTGACTTTGCGATTAACTATAAGGCTGAACAAGAAATTGATGATCTTCAAAGTCAGCTTCATAGAATACAAGATGAATTGCGGACCATAACCCAATTGATACAAGATAACCAAAAAATACAGAAATAAAGTAAATAAATTTCAACATCTAAGAATCCTTTATCCTTGTTTAGCAGAGTCATTTTTTTGGCTCTTTTTTTTGACTCCTGATTAAGTTTTACTGGGTTCACCTGGTAAAGTGGTTCGGGAATTGTAGTTTCAAATTTTAGGCTGGATAAACAAATCCGCTAAAGTGGAATTTTATAAATATGAGTTAATGGCATATGCAATTCAAAAATATATACATAC
>JAUZQA010000425.1 GCA_030705665.1 Bacillota bacterium | reverse complement strand
GCTGTTATTGCCATTGCCGATGAAGGCAATCTTCTCCATGCACCAGACATGTACATGGACAAAATTGCGGTTGGTCCGGAAGCAATTGGACAAGTTGATATTAACGCACCTGTGATCGATAACTTAAAAGCAGTCGCCAAAGCAAAAAACAAAGATATTGAGGATGTCGTGGCAACGATTTTAAACCGTCCGCGTCATGAAGAAATCATCCGCCAAATTCGTGATGCAGGCGCCAGAATAAAACTGATTGAAAATGGTGATGTGGCCGGTGCAATTAACACTGCATTTGACTTTACAGGCGTAGACATCCTGTTCGGATCAGGCGGCGCTCCCGAAGGCGTGCTAGCAGCGGTGGCACTTAAATGTCTAGGCGGCGAATTGATTGGTAAATTAATGCCGCAAAACGAAGCAGAACTCGAGCGCTGCAAGGGTATGGGACTTGATGTAAACCATATATTGCGCATGGAAGACCTTGTTAGAGGTGACGATGCGATTTTTGCAGCAACTGGTGTAACAGATGGCGAGCTCTTAAAAGGCGTACAGTTTAAAGGGACAAGGGCCAAAACACATTCTGTTGTTATGCGTGCAAAATCAGGTACAGTTCGTTTTGTTGACGGATCACACAGCTTGAAAAAGAAACCTAACCTTGTTATGAAATAAGCAAAAAAGTGAAAGTTTGTCTCGAGAGGGCTTGCCCCTCCTGAGACATTCTCTCCTCCACAATTTTGCTCCTTCCTTGATTTTTCTTCCAATTTTAAAAATTGATTGATTAATGTTTGTTGTAGAGGGTAAAATAGAGATTGTGAATTTTTCTACATTTTTTCCTTTTCCTAATACTTCACAATATCTTCTGTAAAAAATATAGAATCTATTCCTCCAAAATTATGGATAGTATATAAAAATTTCAAAGAGTGGTGTACAAATGGAAGTATCAATATCAGGCTTAGAAAATATGAAACTAAAGGAGCTTTATGAGCTTGCTCGCGAATATAAAGTTTCCTATTACAGCAAGCTAACCAAAAAAGAATTAATTTTTGCAATCTTGAAGGCACGTGCTGAATTGCAAGGATATTTCTTTATGGAAGGCGTACTCGAAATTATTCAGTCGGAAGGCTTTGGCTTCTTACGTCCAATAAATTACTCCCCAAGCTCCGAGGATATTTATATCTCTGCATCACAAATTCGCCGCTTTGACCTTCGTAATGGTGACAAAGTTTCCGGTAAGGTTCGACCTCCAAAGGAAAATGAGCGCTACTATGGTCTATTGCATGTTGAGGCAGTTAACGGTGACGATCCGGAATCTGCAAAAGAGCGCGTTCACTTCCCAGCTTTAACGCCGCTATATCCTGACCGTCAAATGAAACTTGAAACAGGACCAAAAGGCATATCGACCAGAATTATGGATCTACTGGCACCTGTTGGCTTTGGTCAGCGCGGATTGATTGTCGCACCGCCAAAAGCAGGTAAAACGATGCTGTTAAAAGAAATTGCCAACAGCATCACAACCAATCATCCCGAAGTGGAATTAATCGTGTTATTAATCGATGAGCGTCCGGAAGAGGTAACCGACATCGAACGTTCCGTTGCCGGTGATGTAGTCAGCTCAACATTTGATGAAGTGCCGGAAAATCACATTAAAGTGGCCGAGCTTGTGCTTGACCGTGCTATGCGTCTTGTAGAGCATAAGCGCGATGTTGTCATTTTAATGGATAGCATCACGCGTCTGGCCCGTGCCTATAACCTAGTCATTCCGCCAAGCGGACGGACCTTGTCAGGGGGTATTGACCCTGCTGCGTTCCACCGTCCAAAACGTTTCTTCGGTGCAGCCCGTAATATTGAAGAGGGCGGCAGCTTAACGATTTTGGCAACAGCCCTTGTGGATACAGGTTCACGCATGGATGACGTCATTTATGAGGAATTCAAAGGAACAGGTAACATGGAGCTTCATCTTGACCGTTCCCTTGCCGAGCGCCGCGTTTTCCCGGCCATCGATATTCGCCGTTCTGGAACACGGAAGGAAGAACTGTTATTGCCAAAAGATCAGCTTGATAAATTATGGGCGATCCGCAAATCGATGACCGATTCACCAGACTTTGCCGAGCGTTTCTTGAAAAAGCTCAAGCAAACCAAATCCAACGAAGAATTCTTCGCCCAAATCGGTGAAGAAATAAAATCGCGCCGTTCGTAAAGCGGACAATAATGTAGCCTGAGTTTTGATGTGAGTGAAGTTGATTGGAGCGGAGGGCACTCGACTCCTGCGGGATCAAGAGGCGTCTTCCGACCCCACAGGCACCAAAGCGCCGAGGAGGCTCCAGGGCCTCCCCGCGGAAAGCGAGTGCCCGGAGCGGAAATCAACCTACCTGTAAAAAAAAGGATGTAAGCTCTGCTTGCCAAAGCGGTAGGGGCTTGCTATAATATTATCAGTGTGTTTTTAGTAAACCTTGTCCGCATTATGCGGGCATTCATATAACTCTGTTTCGAAAGACTCAGGGCGTAAAGGAGCTGAAAAGAATGAAAACAGGAATTCATCCAAATTATAAAAAAGTAACGATCACATGTGCTTGTGGCAACACGTTTGAAGGCGGATCTGTAAAAAACGAAATTCGCGTTGAAACTTGTTCTGAGTGTCATCCATTTTATACTGGTCGTCAAAAATTTGCTGAAGCTGGCGGACGTGTTGACCGCTTCAATAAAAAATACGGCATTAAACAACAACAACAACAGTAATTGCTTAGGAACAGGCAAGAGGGTAAGTGACTTGCCTGTTTTTTATTGCAATGAATTCGAGATACTACTTATGAAAAGTTTTCGTATATGGAAGGGAGACCCCGTTTTATGTATGTGATGAAGCAAAGCGGTTGGGTAGAGATTATCTGTGGCAGTATGTTTTCCGGAAAGTCGGAGGAATTAATCCGGCGGGTGAAACGGGCCCAGTTTGCGAAGCAGAAAATAGCGGTGTTTAAACCGAAAATTGATAATCGTTACAGTGAGCAGGCTGTAGTATCCCATAATGGCCTATCGTTTATCGCGAAGCCTATATCCCATTCCATCGAAATCTTGCATCATGTTGAAGCAGAAATAGACGTTATCGCGATCGATGAAGTGCAGTTTTTTGATGAAGGAATTGTTCGTGTCATTCAGCAGCTTGCCGATGAGGGTTATCGTGTGATTGCCGCAGGTCTGGACCAGGATTTCCGCGGCGAGCCGTTTGGCCCGATGCCGGCCTTGCTTTCAATTGCGGAGCAGATTACGAAGCTTCAAGCTGTGTGTACCGTTTGCGGATCGCCAGCAAGCCGCACCCAGCGTTTGATTGATGGCGAACCTGCGTCGTACTATGACCCGGTGATTTTGGTTGGTGCTGCAGAAGCATACGAGCCTCGCTGCCGCCATCATCACGAAGTTCCTCAATCAGCACATCGTTATATAGAACAAGCCAATAAATAAGCGTCTGAGAGCTAGGCTCTCAGGCGTTTTTTTTGTGTTGGTTTTTCCGAAAAATGGCAAAAGGAACATAAATTATTGAAAATGGTTCAATACTTTTTTTGTTTGGGAAAAACTAGCTTGTAAAAAGCAGATTAAGCAGGGGCACGATAGGAATGGGAGGTGTAAACTTTGAAAAAGTTACTATTGTTCTCATTTTTAACGCTGCTTTTGATTAGTGGCTGCGCAGGATCCAATGATGTGAATAATACGTCGGGTGATGATCTGCGCAAAGATAAGAGTGTGCCAGAATATATGTCCAAGCGGTCCGAAGGGCGCGATAAGCCTCACTTAGTTGAACGGGATATTACCAATCAAAATCCTAATTTCCTCGATTTAAACCGGACTGGTAATGGAAACGAACAGGGGACAAGCAACACGGGAATTGATGTAGATAAAGCACGTCAGGTAATCGGGAAAACAAAGGGGTACCGGCCCGGTTCTGTATGGATTAACGGTCGAAATCACATGCGGGTGACTGCTTATACTTATAAAAAAGGAAAACTGACGGAGCGGGAAAGATTGAACTCCGAGAAGTACCTTCAGAAAAAGTTAACAGCTGCATTGCCCCGCTACAAAATTGATGTAACAGTTCGGGAGGATCGGTAACT
>JAUZQA010000424.1 GCA_030705665.1 Bacillota bacterium | reverse complement strand
TTTACAGGCGCTCACAACGGTGGTCCTGCTTACAAAGTTATTATCCCAAACACTGCATTTTGGCAAGCGAAAGGACTTGTCATTGAATTTGAACAAAAAGGATATAAGTGTTATGGCCACAATCTAAAACAGTATGCAGCAGGACAGCATCCGGCAGAAGGAGATCCTTATCAATTTATCATTGAAACTGACTTAGAACATGCAAAACAATTAGTCATCGAACTTAAGACACGCGGATATGATCGGACATATGGTGAAGCTATATAATGGACAAGTCCTTCTCATTTGAGAGGGGCTTTTTTCTTTTTCTGCGCATACTGTCATAACAAGATGCCTAGACCTGACAATAGGCGCAGAAAAGAGGCTAATTTAACTTAACCTCTACAATTTCAATCGATTCTGGACTTTTTATTTTACTGATTTTATCTACTACAATTTTGTTTACAGCGATTAAAATAAATTGTTTTTTAGCTTGATCATCCATGTTCTCCCAATTGCTTCTTAAATCTGATAAAATATCAATGATATGTGAATTATCTTCTATAGGTGATTCTCTTGGGGCCAGTTCTTCCAACTCCTTGAGAATCATTTTTTCTTTTTCATTTTCTTCATTGATTCTCTTTTTAAAATCAAAATCGGAAATCATTTCTCCAACCCATGCATATTGCCATTTGGATCTTCGCTTTTCAATTTCTTTTAACTCATTTTGTAAATGTTTAATGGTTTCTTCCTGGTCATCAGCAGATAAAGATATTTCATTCTCGATATCTTCAGCAACTTCCTCTTTTATATTCCATTTTGAAATCATTTGAATAAATTTTTGTTCAAAGTAGTTTTGATTAATGGAAAGCAATGTACATAATCCCTTTCGTTCGTTCGGACATACATAATTATAAGAAACATATTTTTTATTTCCTCGTTTAGAGGTTGATGTTTTTCCAATTAATGTTGTACCACATCTTGCACATTTTAATACTTTACTGAAAATAAATTTGGATGATGCTTGTCGGGGATGAAGATTACTTTTGCTTTCTATGATTTGTTGGACCATATTGAATTCTTCTTCTGAAATAATAGGAGGGACAAAACCATCTACTTCAAAATATTGCTCTTGGTTAACACGATAGTTATAACGGGTTGTTCCCTTATAAATCGGATTTTTTAAAATATAGCTAATTGTATTTTGCGACCAAGTTTTCCCATGCTTGGTATGTAAACCTCTTTCATTTAAGCTTCTAGCAATTCCCCACATGCCGGTACCTGAAAGGTAAAGAGAAAATATTTCTTTTACGACGGATGCTTCCTGATGATTAATTTCTAAATTAGAATCATTTATGGCATTGTAACCAATAGGAGGGATACTAACGGTCCATTTTCCTTCTTTTGCTTTTTGCTGCATTCCCATTCGGACACGTTCACCAAGGTTTTCTCTCTCCCATTGAGCCAATGCAGCTACAAGGGTAATAAATAAACGGCCTATAGCCGTTGTTGTGTCATAAACTTCAGTAGCACTCTTAAATTTAACATTATATTTTTCAAAGGTTTCCAGTAATTGATATAGGTCTAGTACTGAACGAGTCAAGCGGTCAAGCTTATAAACAAGAACACAATCAAAAAATCCTTCTTTTACTCCTTTAATCATTCGTTGTAGTTCTGGCCGGTTCATATCCTTGGCACTAATACCTTCATCGACATAATATTGCACAATCTCCCATCCTTGAGAGATGGCATAGGCTTCTAAACGGTTCCTTTGTGCTGGAATAGAATAACCTTCTTGGGCTTGTTCATCAGTACTAACACGTATGTATGTAGCGACTTTCATGTATATCCTCCTTTTTATGAGGGTGTAGGTGTTAATTTTTTGTTAATTTTTTTGCCGTACTATGAAAAATAAATGAGAAAAAAATATCAAAATAATTACCATTTTTTGATTATCGTTGTATAATAAAACTAAATTATAAAACAAACGTTCTCATCTAAGGCGGGATATTATGATCAGGATAATTAACTACATTGAAAACAAAGAAAAAAATCAAGTAGATGTAAAAGAACTGATATCAATTTTATTTGGTCAATGCATAAAGGATGAATGTTATGAAAAAATGATTGAATATATACATATGACACAATAAAAGGCATTTATCCTAGTGCCTTTTTTTTAATAGGATATTTAAAATTTCTATGGCCTTTTCTTTTTCTTCTTCTCCTAGTTTTTCTCCATCCCACATCACTTCTTTATCTTTTAAAAGATCGCTTAAATCATAAGAATTTTCGGTATCTCCATCAAAAAAATAAGCCATTGGTACATCATATAATTCAGCTAATATTTTTAATGTGCTAAAGTCTGGTTCTGCTCCGTCATTTTCATATCTGCTTAATGTCCTATTATTAATATTTGTCCTTTTCGAAACTTCCAATTGGCTTAATTTTCTATTTTCTCTTGCTTTTCTTAATCTATTACCAACATTCATTTGGAATCACTCCTCACTGTGCAATATATCACATCTCAAAATTCAAGAAAATATATTCCCAATATTATAGAATAAATATGTTGACTTCTCGTTTATTGGGAAGTATTATTTAGGTAAGGATTCTCAATAAATGAGAAACGGAGGTGAAAAATAAGATGTCAACAAATGAAAAATTAAAACGCTACATGGATGAAAACGGCTTGAAATATAGTTTTGTAGCGGATAAAGCAGGAATCAACGTAAAAAAGTTTTCACGAATCATCAATGGAAGAACAAAGCTGACAGTGGACGATTTAGAAAAAATTTGTGAAAAAGGTCTTTCTGTTAAACCTACTATTTTTTTAAAGTGATGTTCTCAATTAATGAGATTATATCACTGAGTATCTTCAAAGTGAATAAGGAGAGCGGATCATGAACCAACCTTCCAAAGAAACAAAAAAGTTGTTAATTCAATTAATGAAGAAAACATCATTGCCAGTGATTCTTGCGAAAGAAAAAGAGGGTATCGAAAATCAAAACAAAGTCTCATAAGGAGGGCTGTATGAGTAGAGTTTTATCTCCTGAAAGAATTAAAGGAAATAAGTTGAAATTTAAAGTGTTAAAACGAGATGGATATATGTGCAGAATTTGCGGAAGTGATGAAAATTTAGAGGTACATCATATGTTAGCACTTACTTTTGGTGGAAAATCAACAATGAAAAATATGATTACTTTATGCAAAGATTGTCATTTATATGCTCCTGAAGATGGAATTGAAACAAATATTGAATATTTAAGAAACAAAAACAGAATTATTTATGAATATCTTGTCACAATGCCAGAGTCGTTTGCATTGATTGCTGTTGCTATAACTGAATATTTGAAAGAAGAAATTAACGATTATGTAAAAGAATGGTTTATTACAGAGGAACAAAAAGAAAAAATCCTAGATTATCAGCTAAATAAAATAATTTCAAGGATGTGATGTTATGAAAGTAGTCATCATCAAAGGCCCAAAGTTCGAAGAAACGGAGAAAAAAGTTTATCAGTACTTAAATAAGATTTTAACGCAAAAAGCTAAAGAAATCGAAAATAAAGTATCTTAGGAGGAATTGAAAATGGAACAATTATCAATTGAACAAAAAATGGAATATCTTCGTAAAGCATTAGAAATGGGTGCTCGTTTCGATATTTACTTTCATGGTATAGAAAATAAAGAAGCTGCCGAAAAAATCGCTAATGAGTTAAAAACTGTTGTTGATTTTCAGTTTGAAGATGGCAAAGCAGATATAAACAATTATATAGCTACTGATTATGGCCAAATTTCAACTAGCATTTTTTTTCAAAATTATATGGAGGAAGATGTCCAATTAGATGGCGGTGATGACCATGCAGCTTGAGCATCCTATTGTTTCTGAATTAAATCATAAAGGATTTGTAGGTTCTGAATGTTCTGCCCACGCTGGGACCGATTACTTTGGTACGGAGATTCTTGCTAATGATGATATAGCCATTGATGGTGATGTAATCATTTTAAAAGATAATCTGGAACGCTATCTATATGAAGTATATGGGATTACTTTTCAAACGATTGAGTAAACAATAGAAACAAATTGTGCCGTAGGAGGTTATATTTTGCTGAAATTATTCTATTGTACTG
>JAUZQA010000423.1 GCA_030705665.1 Bacillota bacterium | reverse complement strand
TAAAAATGTCAAAACCATTGGTGTGATTCGGGAAGATCAAGAAAAAAAGGTTATCGATTTTGCTGAGCCAGTCGGATTAATAATGGGAATTGTCCCCTCGACCAATCCGACTTCAACGGTTATTTATAAATCAATGATTGCACTTAAGTCACGAAATGCGATCGTTTTTTCACCTCATCCATCTGCGGCAAAATGTACATTGGAAGCTGCAATGATCATGAACAAAGCAGCAGTGGAGGCAGGGGCACCAGCAAATATTATTCGCTGTATCTCGATGCCTACAATGGATGCAACCAACGAACTGATGGAAAGCAAAGAAGTAAAGATGATCATCGCTACTGGAGGACCAGGAATGGTGAAGGCCTCCTACAGTAAAGGAAAACCTGCACTGGGAGTGGGTGCCGGTAACTGTCCTGCCTATATTGAGAGAACTGCAAAGGTTAAGGAAGCTGTCTCCAATATTTTGGCAAGTAAAACCTTTGATTACGGTACTATTTGTGCATCTGAGCAATCCGTTATTGTGGAGGAGTACAATCGCGAACAAGTTGTTGCCGAATTTAGGAAGCAGGGCGGCTACTTTATGAGCTCAGAAGAAACGGCAAAAGTCTGCGGATTGTTGTTTAAAAATGGCCATGCCATGAATGCAAAATATGTGGGAAGGTCACCACAGGTTATTGCGGCTGCGGCAGGATTTTCGATTCCTGAAGGAACAAAGGTTTTGATTGGTGAACAGCAAGGCGTCGGTCCCGATTACCCACTTTCATATGAGAAACTGACATCGGTTCTTGCTTTTTACACTGTAAAAGATTGGCAAGAAGCATGCGAACTTTGCATTAAGCTGCTGCAGAACGGAATTGGACACAGTATGAGCCTGCATACTGAAGACCGAGATATCGTAATGAAATTTGCCAGGAAACCGGCTGCACGTATTTTGGTGAATACGGGCAGTACCCAAGGTGCCACGGGGGCAAGTACCGGTCTGATGCCATCCTTTACACTCGGCTGTGGAACCTGGGGAGGAAGCTCTGTTTCTGAAAATGTTAGTCCGAATCATTTAATAAACATCAAAAGAGTGGCATATGGCCTAAGGGACTGCAGTACATTAGCAGCTGCAGATCCTGAATTTAACTATCCTGAACTTACAAATAGCAGCTGTAAAGGTGCTGATTGCCCTGATAGCAGCTATGAAAGCACTGCTTCATATTCATCAAAAAACACTTCTTCAGATAATGAAAAGCTTTTACAGCTAATTAATGAGTTAGTGGTTGCGATGAAGAGGGGGTGAGTTTGAATGGACAAGTACGAGGCGGTAATGAAGCTTTTGATTGAGGCATTACAGAATAATTCATCAACAGCAGTTGCAACAGAGGAGCGATTAGAAATCCCGGTAGGTGTCTCCAATCGGCATGTTCATCTTTCCAAGGAAGATTTGAACCGTTTATTTGGCGATGGCTATCAACTAACGAATGTAAAGGACTTGCTGCAGCCGGGACAATCTGCGTGCAAGGAAACGGTAACTATTTGCGGCCCTAACGGAGCGATTGAAAAGGTAAGAGTCCTTGGTCCGACTCGCAGTAAGACACAGGTTGAAATTCTTGCAGGTGATTGCTTTAAACTTGGAGTAATAACAGAGCCAAGATTATCCGGTGATTTGCAAGGGACACCTGGAATAACCATAATCGGTCCGAAGGGATCTGTTCAGACCCAGGAAGGTTTGATTGTTGCAAAGCGGCATATTCACATGACACCTGAGGATGCAAAGCGTTTCGGTGTGACGGATGGACAAATTGTCTCGATTGAAGCACACGGGACGCGCGGGGGTATTTTCAAAAATGTAGCGGTCAGAGCAAATGATGCATCTCATCTTGAATGCCACCTTGATATCGAAGAAGCAAATGCAATGAATCTCAATTCAAATTCAAAAATTACGATCATAAAATAAAAATTTTGGAGGGTTAAACAATGAAATCTGATGCACTAGGAATGATTGAAACAAAAGGTCTTGTTGGAGCAATTGAAGCTGCGGATGCAATGGTGAAGGCAGCAAATGTAAATCTTGTTGGCAAAGAACATGTTGGAGGCGGCCTTGTAACCGTAATGGTAAGGGGTGATGTTGGGGCCGTTAAAGCAGCAACAGATGCTGGGGCAGCTGCAGCACAGCGAGTTGGCGAGCTTATTTCCGTTCATGTTATTCCGCGTCCACATATTGAAGTTGAAAGCATTCTTCCAAAAGTGAAGGCTGCAAAAGAACCTGCATTAACAGTATAACTTTCTCTGAAACATCAAATAAAATAACATTTTGGAGGTCAGAAAAATGAAATATGATGCTTTAGGAATGATTGAAACTAGAGGTTTGGTAGGATCGATTGAGGCGGCAGATGCAATGGTGAAGGCAGCAAATGTTTATCTTGTTGGTAAAGAACATGTCGGCGGCGGACTTGTAACGGTAATGGTAAGAGGTGATGTTGGTGCCGTTAAAGCCGCTACAGATGCAGGAGCAGCAGCTGCTGAGCGTGTTGGTGAACTAGTTTCCGTTCATGTGATTCCACGTCCGCATGGTGAAGTTGAAATGATCCTTCCTTCATCAAAAGAATAAATAAGATTTCTTTTCCCAACGGCAGAGGTTAGCCTCTGCCGTTGATAGATATAAGTGCAAGTATCACAAAAAATAATTAGGAGAAATTTATAACAAAATAAAGGATCCACATTTGTTATCGTTATTTTCCTTTGACACAATTATTTAAATGGGTAGAAATAAAAGGTTACAACTGCAACTAAAATTCCTGTAATGATTCCAAAAAATACTTCAGCAGGTTTATGTCCTAACAATTCTTTTAATTTTGCTCTGTACTCAGTTCTTTCAATATTGGGATTTTTAATCGTATCGATTAAACGATTGAAATCAACTAATAATTTATTTAAAACTTCTGCATGATAACCAGCATGCCTGCGGACCCCAGTAGCATCGTGCATCACGATTAGGGAAACAACAATGGTTATTGCAAAATCATTTGAATAAATACCTGAAGTTAGACCAACTGCTGTAGTTAAAGCAATAATTGTGGCTGTGTGAGAACTGGGCATACCACCAGTACTAAACATTAATTTCCACTTTAATTCCCCAGATGTTAAAAAATGTATTGGAACTTTTACGAATTGGGCAATTAACATGCCCAAAAGAGAAGATAAAATTGGATAAGATAATAACATTTTTCCTCCTAGTGTACACTTTCTATAAATTAAGAAAGTGTAAAAATATACTATACAAAAAACCAAGCTGTTCTTCAAAACAAAAGTGAAAGCCAGTTAGCTTTTGTTCATTAAAAATTCACGATATTATTTTTTTTGTGAATTTCTTCCGTTCCGGCATCCAATGCAGTCTTGTAATATAAGCATTTATACTCAATTACTTCCATTGTTTTTTTTAGTTCTGCCATCTGTGCCTCGACACTAGCTTTTCGTTCCAAAAACATGTCGTATCTTTCTTGCAACGTGGAATCCCCCTCAGAACACCAATCAATAAAGGTTTTAATTTCCTTAATTGGCATCCCAGTAGATTTCAAACATTCAACTACTTTTAAAGCACTGATATCGGATTCTTTGAACAAGCGCGTTCCATTTTGTGTCCGCTCTACAAAAGGCATAAGTCCCTCCTTGTCGTAGTAACGCAAGGTATATATGGTAAGATTTAATTCTTTTGCCACTTCGCTTATAGAATATGTCTTCATCACATATCTCCTATTCTTAATGGTATAGACTTCGAGTTAACTCTATGGATAGAAGGATTTTAACACGGTAGTTGCTGAATGTCAAAGTCACCATAAAGGGAAAGAAGGGATGAACTCTGGGTAAAAATAAGCAGCTATGCTATTGAAATAGGATTGAGCGCAATATCTTCAAAAAGAATAATAAACTAATCTCTTGACCTAGAGTTAACTAGAGGGATTAATATTGTTTTGCAAGAGAAAAAATTTCGGTTTAGTTTCATCTATGCCCGGTAATTGCATATTCTCTTGAAAAATATAGAATGATGGAGGTTTCTTTATGATCACTGCAAAAGCACGAGCTGTCGATGGTCCAGACAAACCGTTTCGGGCAGCTGAAATTAAACGACGCGATC
>JAUZQA010000422.1 GCA_030705665.1 Bacillota bacterium | reverse complement strand
GTTGTCCTTACAAATTTTTGCGGGGATGAAGCATGGGACCCACTGACAAGTGGAATCCAAAAAGGACTTAACGAGCTTCATTTGAAGGTTCCGATTACTGGCAGTACAGAAAGCAATTTTGACATGCAGCAGTCAGCGATTGGAATCATTGTCCTTGGCAAAAAAACAATTAAAAAAACGGAGCCTCTTTTTAACGAACAGTCGAAGCTTGCAATTATCGGACTGCCGTTGGTTGGCAATGAGGTAATTGAGCAGGACGAACAAATTGTTCCATTACCCATCTTTCAAAAAATTAGCAGGTTAGAAGGAATAACGGTTTGGCCGGCAGGTTCAAAAGGAATTTTTTCTGAATTGAACAAGATGTTTAAGCATAAGGAGTTTTTAAAGGATCAAGTGATCACAGATGTGGATATTGAAAAATCCTCCGGCCCAGCTACAAGTTTTATCGTT
Organism: Bacillota bacterium; assembly: GCA_030705665.1. The sequence goes on along the minus strand of JAUZQA010000422.1, from coordinate 3,670 downwards.
CTTTTTCAAGAACGTTTAGAAACAGAAGTTAAAAAAATAGCAGAAAATTATTTTCATTCCGTTGAAATCATGAATTAAATGAAAGGGGGAACAAATATGGCGAATCGCCGACTTGTGATTGCAGGTACAGGAAGCGGCGTCGGAAAAACAACCTTGACGATTGGACTCATGTCCGCCCTGATGAAAAAGGGCTATATTGTTCAAGGTTTTAAATGCGGTCCGGATTATATTGACCCCACATATCATACCGCGGTGACTGGCAGGGTTTCAAGAAATATTGACAGCTGGATGCTCAGTCACGAAATGGTAAAAGAGATCGTTGACCGTGCAAGTATCGGGGCGGATATTTCCATTATCGAAGGGGTAATGGGATTTTATGATGGAAAAGACCCAACGAATAATCAGGGTTCAACTGCAGAAATCAGCATCATTACCGAAAGTCCCGTCATTCTTATCGTCAATTGTGCAAGTATGGCACGAAGCACAGCAGCGATTGTAAAAGGATTTCAGGAATTTCTCAAAGAAACCAATATTGTTAGCGTGATTGCCAATCAAGTTGGCAGTGAAGGGCATTTTCAAATTGTCAAAACAGCGATTGAACAAGAATGCGGTATACCCGTTGTTGGATATTTAAAAATGGATCATGATCTTTGCATCCCGGAACGGCACTTGGGGTTGATTCCATCGGTTGAACGAGGCGAACTCAAGCCGTTTTTTGACAGTCTTGGTGATTTAGTACTTGAAACTGTTGATGTTGATTCCATTTATGCACTTGCAAAAGCCCCAGTCTTAGAGATGGAAGAGTCCCAGTTTATGAGAAGAGAAAAGCTGGAGGTGCGAATTGCTGTCGCCAGAGATGCGGCTTTTAACTTTTATTATCAGGAAAACCTGGACATGTTAGAGGCATTCGGGGCTAAGCTTGTTGAATTTTCTCCGTTAAAAGGGGAAGTACTTCCTGAACATGTAGATGGTTTATATATTGGCGGTGGTTTTCCAGAAGAATTTGCAACAGAGCTATCTGAACAAAAAGATGTAAAAGACTCTATCCGGGCAGCGATTGAAAATGGTTTACCCACTCTGGCTGAATGTGGCGGTTTTATGTATTTAACTGAAGTTCTTGAAACGACAGATGGAAAGAGCTATGAAATGGCCGGGATCATTCCTGGAAAAGTGAAAATGCAAGCGCAACTTGCCGCCTTAGGCTATCGCGAAATTTCAGCAGCAGAAGGAAATTATTTATTGTCTCCCAACTTAAAAGCGAAAGGCCATGAATTCCATTATTCTGTTTTTATTCCTAAAATGGAAACTCAGCATGCTTATCATACAAAGGGTATGGGAGGAGTAAAAAAAGAGGGTTTTATGAAAGGAAATTTAATTGCGGGTTATACGCATTTTCATTTTGGTTCATGTCCTGAGATGGTTAAAAATTGGGTATTGAAATGTAAGGAATATCAAACAAACGGCTAAGGGATTCAAACAGCGGATAAAAATAACCGCTGTTTTTTTACATTCAACAATATCATTAGTAAATAGTTTAATGACTTTTTTGTATATAATTGTAATTTCTGAGCATTTTATATATTGATTAAAAAATCGGTAATGATTCTATGCTTAAATATAGGAGGGCATAATATTGAAAAAGAACAAAAAGGGAATAGTGCTTTCACTTGTCTTAGCTGCTGGAACACTGTTGGGGGCCTGCGCTAATAATAACAATGCAGGCAATAAAAATGCTGGAGGGAAAAAAGCGTTCACTGTCGGGATGGTTACGGATATTGGCGGTATTGATGATAAATCATTCAACCAAACATGTTGGAAAGGACTTCAGGACTTTGGCAAAAAGTATAACTTGAAACAAGGCGCCGGCGGCTACACATACCTCCAATCCAAATCTGACGCTGATTATTCTACAAATTTAAATACACTTGTACATCAAGGTTTTGATTTAATTTACGGAATAGGTTTTTTAATGCAGGATGATGTTGATAAGGTGGCAAAGCAGCAAAAGAATGCTCATTTTGGCATTATTGATGCTGAGGTGAAAGAACCGAATGTTGCAAGCATTTTGTTTAAAGAAAATGAATCATCCTTTCTTGCCGGGGTTGTTGCCGGTATGGTGACAAAGTCAAATAAAATCGGTTTTATTGGCGGAATGGAAAGTGCTGTTATTGAACGGTTTGAATCGGGATTTGTTGCGGGAGTAAAAGCTTCCAATCCGAACGCAACTGTGGATATTCAATATGCTGCAAGCTTCTCTGACGCTTCAAAAGGACAGGCAATCGCCTCAAGAATGTATTCCACTGGGGATGACGTAATTTTTGCTGCAGCAGGTGCTACTGGTAACGGACTGTTTAAAGAAGCACACGACCGATTGGCTAAAGATCCAACCCAGGCAATATGGACCATTGGCGTAGATACGGATCAGGCTGCAACAGGTATCGGAAAAGTAACGGTGAATGGTAAAGAACAGGATACAATCATTACATCTGCTATGAAACGGGTAGATAATGCTGTAGTGGATATTTCAACGAAAGCAAAAAATGGTAAGTTCCCTGGAGGACAAACTGTAACTTATGGATTAAAAGAAAATGGTGTTGGTTTAGCACCGATTAACCCAGCTGTTCCAAATAAAGCCGCAATTGAAACAGCAGTAAGTGACTGGACAAATAAAATTAAGTCAGGAGCTTTGAAAGTTCCTGGTACACGAGCTGAACTTAAGACATTTAGTGCTAAATAATTAAATAAAAATAGCTGTTTGTCAGTGAACAAACAGCTATTTTTATTTAAGCACTATGCTTCGGTGAAAAAATATAATAATTTAAGGCAAAAGATAAAAAGTAAAAAGAGGAGAAATTTTATGCTTACCGAGGCTAATGCAACTAGAACAGACGGTTTAATCACTGTTAGACTCTTTGGTCAGACCCCGACACCATATGATGAAGCAACAATTGTCGACTATTACCCAGGGACAATAACGTATTTTACGGATCCTAATTCAGCTCAAGTTTTTATTAATGAGGGGAGAAAACCCGGACTGGAAAAAATGTACTGTCCTCCGATAATGGGGAACACTTGGATTTTTAATCACATTATTCATGACATGTACCATAAAACGGTTGAAATTTTTCTTAACGGCTGCCTTGCTAGGAAAGTACGAATTATAGAACTCACAGAAAAACAAATAATAAATATTATTGATTTATAGTATTAACTTTACTTGTTGAATGGCTATTTAAAATAGACCTCCTCCCGATTGGCGGGCGGAGGTCTGTTTTAACAAAATGATAGGATGAGCCGTAATTATTAGCGTTTTCTGCTTTTTTGTTCTGCTTCCCATAACCCATTTAGGTAAGTAGCACCTAATGCCCGGTCATATAAACCGTAACCAGGTTTTCCGGTTTCTCCCCAAATCATGCGGCCATGGTCAGGACGGATAGGTCCTGTATAATCAAAATCGGCCATTGCACGAATCACTTCATACATATCAATGGAACCATCTGCTGACAGGTGGCCTGACTCCTGGAAGGACCTTCCGCCTGTATGCTTAACATTACGGGCATGTACAAAGTGAACACGGCCTTTCTTTCCAAAATAGCGCAGCATTTCCGGGAAATCGTTCTTTGGATCTGAACCCAGAGAACCACTGCACATTGTTAAGCCGTTATTAGGG
>JAUZQA010000421.1 GCA_030705665.1 Bacillota bacterium | reverse complement strand
GGCGGCAGGGGGAATAGCGTAAACAAAATTCACAATTTAACAGAAATCGAAACGAAGATCATGTCAAATACGTTTGAGAGGGCAATTGAAAACTTACGCGAGGCGTGGCTGGACTTGGAAGAAATTGACCCACTACTGTCAGCGTTTGAAGTGAATCCGCAGTTTCTGCAAATGGTTTCGCCAAATGAAACAGTTGTTGTTATCTCTTTAAATACCATTATTGGGGACACAAGCGGGATGATTAATATTTGCATTCCACATGTAGTACTTGAACCAATCATGCCAAAGCTTTCCATCCACTATTGGATCCAATCTGACCAAAAGGAAAGACAGCCCAAAGAGATGGCAGTTATTGAAAGAAATATCCAAAAAGCAGATTTGCCAGTCACGGTGGAATTAGGGACCTCTGACATTTCGATTCAAGAATTTTTGACTCTTGATATCGGTGATGTGATTGAGCTAAATCAAGCCATACATCAGCCATTAGTCATGAAAGTCAGTGGAATTTCCAAATTTATTGGCCAGCCGGGAAAGGTCAACAAAAAACTAGCCATCCAGGTATTAGATACTTTGAAGGAGGGAGAAAAAGATGATGAGTGATGAAATGCTCTCTCAAGATGAAATAGATGCCTTATTACGGGGTACAGAGGATGACACCATTACACAAACTTACCAGAATGAAGAAGAGGAATATTTATCACCAATCGAAAAGGATGCTTTAGGTGAAATTGGAAATATCTCCTTCGGCAGTGCGTCAACGGCGTTGTCAACCTTATTAAATCAAAAGGTAGAAATTACAACTCCCACTGTAACGGTTATTAAAAAAGAGAACGTGAGTGATGAGTTTCCCGTACCATACGTAGGAATTCAAGTCAGCTATACACAAGGTTTCACAGGCAGCAATCTTTTGATCATGCAGTTGATGGATGCAGCTATTATTGTTGATTTAATGTTAGGCGGGGATGGCTCAAATCCTTCAGAATTAATGGATGAGATTCATTTAAGCGCTGTTCAGGAAGCAATGAATCAGATGATGGGTTCTGCTGCTACATCAATGTCAACGGTTTTTAATAAGAGAGTTGATATTTCACCTCCTTCTATTGAAATCATTGACATTCAACATGGTCAAGGAATGGAAAAAATTCCAAATGAAGAATTGCTCGTAAAAATTTCATTCCGATTAAAGGTGGGCAACTTGATCGATTCTTCGATCATGCAGCTGATTCCGCTTGATTTTTCGATAAATCTAGTAGGGGAACTGTTAAATCCTGGACAAGTTACCAATGCACAATCACCTGCAGCGAAGCAAGAACAGTCAAGAGCAGATTCAACTTATACTAGGCCTGATAGAGGTTCCAGCCCAATCGACAATCAAGGAGCAAATGCTTTCAATCAAAATGCAGCTGCCGCAGCAACTGTTCCATTCGGCTATTCCGCCCAAGTACAGGTACCATTTGAGCAGCCGGTAGTTCCGTTTCAGCAACAAAGTGCACATCATATGGGTACAAGATTACAAGGTCTGGAACAGCCAAACATCCAGCCTGCGATATTTTCAAATTTTGACCAACAGCAGCCGCAGGTAACAGAAACGAAAAATTTAGACATGCTTTTGGATATTCCATTGCATGTTACCGTTGAACTGGGAAGTACCAAAAAATCTGTTAAAGAAATTTTAGAACTTTCAGCAGGCTCCATCATTGAATTAGACAAACTTGCAGGAGAGCCTGTCGATATTCTTGTTAATAATCGTTTAGTAGCTCAAGGGGAAGTAGTTGTAATCGATGAGAATTTTGGTGTTAGGGTAACAGATATTATTAGTCAATCTGACAGACTAAAAAAATTAAGGTAAAAAATGGGGGCAAGTAATCAATGGCACATCGGATTTTAATCGTAGATGACGCAGCATTTATGAGAATGATGATTAAAGACATTTTGACTAAAAATGGTTATCAAGTGGTAGGGGAGGCTGCTGATGGAGCTCAAGCGGTTGAAAAATATCGAGAGACAGCGCCTGACTTGATCACGATGGATATTACCATGCCTGAAATGGACGGAATCACAGCCTTAAAAGAAATCAAAAAAATCAATCCAAATGTAAAAGTTATCATGTGTTCAGCTATGGGTCAGCAGGCAATGGTCATTGATGCTATTCAAGCAGGAGCAAAAGACTTTATTGTAAAGCCTTTCCAAGCAGATCGTGTTCTTGAAGCGATATCAAAAACATTAGGGTAAGGAAACGAAAGTTAGAGGTGCAGCACCTTGGTAAATATTAAAAAATGGTTAATAGCAGCACTTATTGTTTTATTTGCACTTACCGGTACAGAGCAAATGGTATATGCGCAAAGTTTAAATAATAGTGTGAAAGATTGCATACAGCATCCCGAAAAATGTCAGGATCAAAAACCTGCAGCAAAACAAAGTGACAAGCAAACGACGACTGAGTCCAGTCAAGTTGGGGTTACGATTTGGGATTTTGTCAGGATGATTTTTGCAACTGCTTTCGTTGTGGCACTTCTTTACTTTTTGTTGAAGTTTATTAATAAAAAAAGCAGAAGCTTTAAGTCAACCCAGCTTGTTGAGAATCTTGGAGGAACGGTGCTTGGGGCAAATCGCTCCGTGCAAATCGTAAAAATTGCAGACCGCTTATTCATTGTCGGTGTCGGAGATAATGTTCAGCTGTTGAAGGAAATTGATGACCCAAATGAACGGGCGCAGATTCTTACAGATTATAACAATAAGCTGGAACAGCAAATCCAACCAGGTGATCTTGTAACGAAGGTAATCGAAATGACGAAAAAGCGGCAGACCCCGAACAAGGAAGGGTCAACCTTTACATCCCTTTTTAAGGCTCAGTTGGATGAGCTTTCAAAGGGAAGAAAAAAGTTATTTGAAGAGATGGAGCAGAAAGGGTCAGACAAAAAATGAATCAAGTTATGGAATTTTTCAACAGCAATTCACCGGAAAATGTGTCAACATCTGTTAAATTGCTATTACTTCTAACTGTTCTTTCGTTAGCTCCAAGCATTTTAATTTTAATGACATGCTTTACAAGAATTGTTGTGGTTCTTTCCTTTGTCAGAACGGCGCTTGCAACGCAGCAAATGCCGCCTAACCAAGTAATCGTTGGCTTATCATTATTTTTAACGTTCTTTATCATGGCACCGACATTTCAACAAGTAAACAAAGACGCACTCACGCCATTGTTTAACGAAAAGATTACCCTTGAACAGGCATATGACAAGGCATCCGTTCCATTTAAAGAGTTTATGAGTGCCCATACGAGGCAAAAGGATCTGCAGTTGTTCCTGGATTATGCGAAGGTTGACAAGCCAAAAACAGTTCAAGACATCCCGTTAACAGCACTTGTTCCGGCATATGCCATTAGTGAATTAAAAACAGCGTTTCAAATCGGTTTTATGATTTTTATACCATTCCTTGTGATTGATATGGTGGTTGCGAGTGTCCTCATGTCAATGGGGATGATGATGCTGCCGCCCGTTATGATCTCTCTGCCATTTAAAATTCTCTTATTTGTTATGGTTGATGGCTGGTATTTAGTTGTAAAATCGCTGTTAGAAAGTTTTTAAGAGAGAGGTGTAGTTCCTTGAGTTCAGAAATGATCATTAGAATTGCAGAGCAAGGAATATATACCGTTTTGATGGTAAGCGGTCCACTGATTCTGCTTGCATTAGTAGTTGGACTAATTATTAGTATTTTTCAAGCAACCACGCAAATTCAAGAACAAACCCTTGCATTTGTGCCAAAAATTGTTGCTGTCTTGATTGGCCTTATTATTTTTGGTCCATGGATGCTAAGTCATATGCTTTCCTATGCAAATGAAATATTTTCGAATTTAACTAGATTTGTAGGCTAAAGAAATGAATGAATTACTGCCAAAATTTCCTGCTTTCTTATTAATTTTAGTGAGGGTAACCTCCTTTTTTGTGATGATGCCGTTGTTTTCTTATCGAACAGTACCAACTGCACATAAAGTTGGTTTAGGTTTTTTCCTATCCTGGCTGATTTTTTATGCGATTCAGCCTCCAGTATTTCAAATAGATGGTCTCTATTTTTTGCTTATCATAAAAGAGGCCTTAGTTGGTTTACTGATTGGATTTACT
>JAUZQA010000420.1 GCA_030705665.1 Bacillota bacterium | reverse complement strand
TGAAAGGCTTCAAAACTTTCTTCGATTTGGCTTTCGTAATTTCGTAATGCGAAATGTAACAGTTGTTTTTCTAAGTCATCAATGTCCGATTCGAGAACCTGAGTAAGTGAAATGACCTCGTTTGCCCCACAGCATTTTTTGTATTTCTGGCCACTTCCGCACGGACAAGGATCATTCCTGCCAACTTTAACATCCATTGTTGCAACACCTCATTCCCTTTAAGCAATTTTCATGCCTGTAAGGTTGATAAGCCCTTTATAACAGGCCCTTTTTATATAAAATTATGTATTCTAGTAGATTCAATAACCATATTACCATTTTTACCAGAATTATATATATCTAAACGAAATAAGTTTCCGTAATTGTTTTTTTGATTGGATTAGAAATAATGGTTAAAACTTCAAGAATAATTGGAGTAATATGCGAAAAACTAACAACGTATGTCAAATTTTCAATACAGGAATCGAGGTTTCACAAAATTGAAACAAGTAGATTAAAGCCTTGATTTTCCTGCAATCTTCATTGGTGGAAGTTCATCTGTAGTTTGTGAAGAGGGTTTCAATCTTAGATGAAATTGGTTTATACTAGATTTATTGGAATTTATTTCTGAAAGGAGAGTAGCAATTGAAAAAAAAGCTACTAACACTCATCATGGGTACAACCGTTGTCATGGGACTGGCAGCATGCGGTGGCGGTTCAAGCTCAAATAGTACCGATACAGCCTCTGCAGACCCGCAAAAGATTGTTGATCAGAAGTGCTCAAGCTGCCATGGAGATCAACTGCAGGGAGTTGTAGGACCAAACCTGCAAAAAATCGGTGCTAAATACTCAAAAGCAGAAATTCTCAATATTATTAAAAATGGAAAAGGCGGAGGGAAAATGCCAGCAGGCTTAATTTCTGGTAATGACGCCACTAAAGTAGCAGAATGGCTCGCAGCAAAAAAGTAAAATTAAAAGCTTCAAAAAACGGTCTGCACAAAAAACAGATCGTTTTTTTCTGAGTTTTTGAGCTTTTATAAACGTTTGTCTAAGCACCCAAAAGAGCTGAAACGTTTGTTCTATTATTATGATTTTGTCAAAGATGAAAAGAAAATGTAATATTTTAACCGCTTTTTTTGTCGGTTTATGATGTTATAATGAGATGTGTTAGTTTTGTAAGCTTTTTTTGTGTGAATATAACAGGCCGCACTGTGAATTTTTGGGAAAAATAAAACATTTAGGTGATAATAATATGATTGAAATGCAAGAGGTATTTAAGAAATACCCCAATGGCGTAACAGCCGTGAATGGAATTAATGTTCGAATTGAGCCAGGTGAATTTGTTTATGTCGTTGGACCAAGTGGAGCAGGGAAATCCACCTTTATTAAGATGATGTACCGTGAAGAAGTTCCGACATCAGGGACGATTTTGATGAATGGCGTCAACTTGGCCAAATTGAGAAATAGCAAGGTTCCGCTGTTTCGTCGGAATATTGGTGTCGTTTTTCAGGACTTTAAACTACTTCAAACGAAAACTGTCTACGAAAATGTAGCCTTTGCGCTAGAGGTTATTGAAGCAACCCCGAAGGTCATTAAAAAGCGTGTAATGGAAGTGCTTGACCTCGTTAATTTAAAGCATAAAGCAAGAATGCTGCCAACGGAACTGTCTGGCGGGGAACAACAGCGTGTATCGATTGCCCGCTCGATTGTGAATTCTCCGAAAGTCGTGATTGCAGACGAGCCTACGGGAAACCTCGATCCAGATACATCTTGGGAAATCATGAACATTTTTGATGAAATTAATACTAGAGGAACTACGATTGTTATGGCTACCCATAACAAGGAAATCGTCAACACGATCAAACATCGCGTCATTGCCATCGAAGCAGGCAAAATCGTTCGTGATGAACAAAGAGGTGATTACGGCTATGAAGCTTAGAACACTAGGCAGACATGCTCGTGAAAGTTTTAAGAGCATTGGCCGGAATGGCTGGATGACATTTGCATCTGTAAGTGCAGTTACTGTAACGTTAATATTAGTTGGTGTGTTTTTTGTAATTATGATGAATCTTAATCAAGTGGCTTCAAACATTGAAGGTGACGTTGAAATCCGCGTTCATATCGATGTAGCTGCAACCAAGCAGGACCAAGCCACATTGAAGAAACAGATTGAAAAGCTTCCTGAAGTAAAAAGCATTCAATTTTCTTCGAAAAAGCAAGAATTGAACAACTTGATTACCAGCCTTGGTTCAGAAGGTAAGGCATTTAAGCTGTTTGAACAGGACAATCCTTTAAATGATGTGTTTATTGTAAAGACAAAGAATCCGACTGACACGCCGAAAGCAGCAAAGAAAATTGAAAAAATGAACTTTGCTTATAAGGTAAAATATGGACAAGGTCAAGTGGAGAAGCTGTTTTCCTTTATTAAAACAGCCCGAAATATTGGGGTTGTCTTGATTATTGGTCTATTATTCACGGCGATCTTCTTAATTTCCAATACGATTAAAATTACGATTATCGCACGCAGAAGAGAAATAAAGATTATGAGATTGGTAGGAGCAACGAATGCTTTTATTCGCTGGCCATTCTTTTTAGAAGGCTTATGGCTGGGGATTTTAGGTTCAATTGTACCAATCATTGTGATTTCTATTTTATACTACAATGCCTATGCTTACATCGCACCAAAGCTGGTGGGCAACTTTATTCAAATTCTGCCGATTACACCGTTTATGTATCAGGTTTCTGGCTTGCTTATCTTAATGGGTGCCGTCATTGGTGTCTGGGGCAGCGTTATGTCCGTAAGGAAGTTTTTAAAAGTATAAGTTTTTTAAAAGGATGCCTCATGGTATTGGGTTCTCACAACCATACTGAGGCATCTTTCCTACATATAAGGGTAGTTTACCCGTACATAATCAGTTAGAAGGAAAGGAGAAATCAAGCGTTGCGAAGGTCATTTTTGTCACTTACCGTTGCTGCAAGCGTGGGGGTGGGGAGTTTATTAGGAGGAACGGCGATTAAAACCGAAGCCGAGTCCATCTCGAGTTTGAAACAAAAACAAAGCGATATTCAAAGTCAACAGGATGGTTTGAATTCAAGTATTAATAAGACAGATCAAAAGATTGATAGTTTAAAAGGTCAGCAGGTAGATGTTCAGTCTGAATTAAAACGCATTGGTTCGGCCATTGACAACACGAATAAAGGAATTCAAGAAAAGGCAACTAAGATTCAAAACACCAAGGTTCAAATTTCCAAGCTTCAGGATGAAATCAAGGTCATTCAAGACCGAATCCAAAAACGCAATGAGCTTTTGAAGGATCGGGCCCGCAATTACCAGGAAAATGGCTCGGTTAACTATGTCAGTGTTTTAATGGGTGCACAAAGCATTGGGGATTTGATTGACCTTGCCGGTGCGGTCGCTACGATTATGGAAGCGGACAAGGCAATTTTGCAGCAGGCTGAAAGCGACAAGCTAGAGCTTGAACAAAAGCAAACAAAGGTTCAGTCGGACCTCGACAGCCTGCAAAAAATGGTTCGTGATTTGGAAAACTTAAATAATCAGTTAAACTCACAAAAAACACAGCAGGCGACCCTTTTAGGAAGCCTTCAACAGCAAGAAAAAGAAGCAACAGACAACAAAATGGATATGCAGGAGCAAGCGCAAATTCTGGCTGCCCAATCCAGCGCCATCCAAAAAGCAATTCAAAATGAACAGGCCCAACAAGCGGCAGAAGCCAGTCAAAAAGCAGCTTCAGCTCCAAAAGCGGCAGAAGCACCTAAAGCTTCGTCATCTTCAAGCGGTGGCGGCGGAACTACTGCAGCGGCACCTCCGGTATCAAGCAGCAGCTTTACAAGGCCTGCTTCAGGGGCAGTCACCTCCGGTTATGGCGGGCGGATAGATCCATTTACTGGTGAGAGTACGTTCCATTATGGAGTGGATATCGCGAACAGCGGCCCGAATGTTCCAATCGTTGCGGCAGCAGATGGAGTGGTAGTGACCGCCCATGTATCAAGCAGTTATGGTAATGTCGTTTATATTTCTCATTCCATTAACGGTCACATCTATACAACGGTATACGCACATATGTCTAGATATATTGTATCTGAAGGACAAACGGTAACGAAAGGCCAGCAGATCGGATTTATGGGAAGCTCAGG
>JAUZQA010000042.1 GCA_030705665.1 Bacillota bacterium | reverse complement strand
ATATGGTTACCTTAAGAAAAAATGGCGTCATTATGAGCAAATCATGTTTGACGAAAAAGAAATCTTATCATGGGCGGGAGGCGTTAAGAAATGAGCGAAACAAACATCGTATTAACGAAGGAATTTAAAGAAGCAGTAATCAATCTATTATTTCAATTAGCAGACGATGACTTTCTTTTCTCATACAGGGGATCTGAATGGTTAGGACTTGCACCGCATATTGAAGAAGATATCGCCTATTCTTCCATCACCCAGGATAGCATGGGGCATGCAACCATGTATTATCAGCTTTTAGAAAAACTTGGATTAGGAAATGCCGACCATTTAGCTCATTTACGTCCAGCAGTAGAAAGAAAGAATAGTATTTTAGTTGAGAGACCAAATGGGGAAGGCTACTACATGGATGTAGTGAAACAAAATAACGATGGTACTCATATGGAAGTTCCACATTATGACTGGGCCTTCACAGTAGTTCGTAACTACTTCTATACATCAGCAAAGAAAGTAAAGATCGATTCTTTAAAAAATAGTTCCTATCAGCCATTAGCAGAAGCTGTAGTCAAAGTGAACACGGAACTATACTATCATTTGTTACACTGGAAAACATGGTTTGTTCAGCTATTAAACTCTACGGATGAAGCCAAACAAAGAATGCAAGAGGCTATTGAAAAAGTGACAACTGATTTTGCTGATGTGTTTTCACTAGGTAAAGAAGCTGACAAACTAACAGAGCTAGGCTTGATTGAAAGTGAACGCGTTCTTATCAGCCGTTGGCAGGAACAATTGGAGCCGGTATTCAAATCACTTCAATTGGCCGTGCCTGAAGTTCCAAATACACAGCCATTAAATGGCCGTAATGGTGAACATACAGAAGATTTACAAACTGCAATCGATACCTTATCTGAAGTACTTCGCATAGATACAGCAGTTGCATGGTAAAGCCTGAAGGAAAAGAGGTATGAAAATGAATATAACTGTAAAATCGTTGGAATCCCAAGTGTTGGACATGTTGGAAAATGTGAAAGATCCAGAAATCGATACAGTGAGTATTATTGACCTCGGTATGGTAGAGAAAGTCACTTCACAAAATGCAGTTGTTGATATCAAAATATTACCAACTTTTATTGGATGTCCGGCACTTACTATTATAAAAAACAATATTGAAAAAGCAGTGCTGGAAATTGATGGGGTAGAGAAGGTGAATGTCGATTTTATCTACACTCCTCCATGGACATCTGATCGTGTCTCAGAAAAGGGTAGGGAGGGCTTACGGGCATTTGGCATTGCCCCCCCGCCCCGTTTTCTCGAAAGTGATGGTTCATGGCAGGTTGATTGCCCATATTGCGGTTCAACCTATGTAACGCTGGAAAACATTTTTGGACCTACTGCATGTAGAAGTATCCTATACTGCAAAACTTGTAAAAATCCATTTGAAGCTATGAAACCAATTTCAACATTAATGTAGATAAAGGAGTTTTAAACATGGCAAAATTAGTAGCTCTATATAAACAACCTGAAGACAAAGCCGCATTTGATGAGCATTATTACAATGTTCATGTACCGATTACTGAGAAAATCCCAGGCTTGCGTGAAATAAAAGTAACAAAATTCACTGGTTCACCAATGGGTGGAGAACCTCCATATTATTTAATGTGTGAAATGCGTTATGACAGTCATGAAGATTTGCAAAATGGACTGCGTTCTGAAGAAGGAAAAGCATCCGGAAAAGACTTAATGAAATTTGCCGGGAAATTAGTCACATTGGTCATCGGGGAAGACGATTAATGATAGCGTACGAATATATTGAAGCTTCTAATCAAAACGGGATTGGTCTGATTGAATTAAACAGACCATCCCAATATAATGCACTAAATCGAAAAATGGTTAGAGAAATTTTTTGCGCAGCTCAGGACTTCGATCAAAATGCAGAAGTGCTTGCTATTGTCATAACAGGTAAAGGCCGAGCATTCTCTGCGGGTGCAGACATTGATGAAATGGCTGAAGATAATCCTATTCGATTAGAACTTTTGAATCAATTCGCTGATTGGGATCAATTGGCCCTTATCAAAAAACCGCTAATTGGGGCTGTTAAAGGTTTTGTTTTCGGCGGCGGTTTTGAACTAGCTTTATGCTGTGATTTGTTAATTGCTGCAGAAGGTACTGAGTTTTCTTTTCCAGAGGTAAACCTGGGTGTTATGCCAGGAGCTGGCGGTACCCAGCGTCTAACAAAAATTGTTGGCAGAACAAAAGCCCTTGAATGGCTTTGGACAGGCGGCAGAATTTCAACCGCCGATGCACTCCAGCATGGACTCATTAATAGAGTGGTTATGCCGGAACTTTTAATGGAAGAAACAATGAAAACAGCAAGAATAATTGCTCAGCAGGCACCACTTTCCATTCGATTAATAAAAGACTCAGTTAATAAAGCAGTAGATTACTCATTATATGAAGGAATGCAATTCGAACGAAAAAATTTCTATTTGTTGTTTAGTTCCGAGGATCAAAAAGAAGGAATGAATGCATTTATCGAAAAAAGGAAGCCGAAATTTAAAGGGAGATAAAAGGTATGTACGAAACAATTCAATATTCAACCGGAAACGGCGTGGCTTGGATCACGTTAAATCGCCCTAATACTTTGAATGCCTTCGTGGCACAAATGAATAGAGAAATTATTCAAGCACTAAAAGCTGCATCTTCTAAAGAGGAGGTCCGCTGCATCGTAATTACCGGTGCCGGCCGCGGTTTTTGCTCCGGACAGGACCTATCCGAAGTGGATGAAAACATGGATCATGGACAAGTCATACGAGACAACTATGCTCCAATGATTAAGCAAATGCATCTTTGTGAAAAACCAATTATTGCAGCTGTAAATGGAATCGCTGCAGGGGCTGGTTTCAGTCTCGCACTCGCTTGTGATTTCCGACTCTTGTCAGATCGTGCCAGCTTTTTAAATGCTTTTATTAATATAGGTTTAATTCCTGATTCAGGAAATAGTTATTATCTTACTAGATTAGTAGGGGAAGCAAAAGCATTAGAAATTTCTATATTAGGTGAAAAAATACCAGCTGGCCAAGCACTTTCACTTGGATTAGCTACAAGGGTTTTTTCAGCTGACAACTTTGAAGCAGAAGTGAAGCAATTTGCCGAGCGGATTGCCCTCATGCCGACAAAAGCAATTGGGTTAATAAAGCGGACCATTCGTGCTGCTGGAGAATTATCCTTGTCAGATTACTTAGAGCAAGAAGCACAGGGCCAGCGAATTGCTGGTTTAACAAAGGATGCCAGAGAAGGTGTCCAGGCATTTATAGAAAAAAGGAAACCAATATATATCGGAAAATAATAGGAGGAAAAAAGATGTCAACACAACAAATCGTAGAATCAACAAGCCTTAAAAGAGATTATTATCATTTAATCATCAATGGTGAAAAAGTCGAAAGCTCCAATGGTGCAACTATTAAAACATATAATCCTGCCACTGGCGAATTAGTAGCAGAAGTAGCAAAAGCGACAAAAGAAGATGCCGAAAGAGCCGTATTGGCTGCCCGTGAGGCATTTGATCATGGTAAATGGCGTAAATACCCAATTAACCGTCGTTCCCAAGTATTGAATAATATTGCTTCCATCATGCGTTCCCGCTTTAAGGAACTAGTTGAGTTGGAAATTTTAGATACAGGTAAATCTTTGGATACGGCTAAAGGACAAGTTTCACAAGCAATTGAGGACTTTGAATTTTATGCAGGTGCCATTGTTGGACATCGCGGTACAGTGAACAACATGCCCGGCCAGTTCCACAACTACACAGAAAAGGAACCCGTGGGCGTTTGTGCTCAAATCATTCCTTGGAACTATCCAATTATGATGGCAGCCTGGAAGATTGCTCCGGCGATTGCCGTTGGCTGTTCTGTAGTCGTGAAACCAGCAAGCCTTACACCGCTTACAGCTATTATTCTTGGTGAAATTTGTTTGGAAGCTGGGGTTCCAGCTGGTGTAGTAAACATTGTTCCAGGATCTGGCGCCGAAGTAGGCGACTATCTTGTTCAACATCCTAAAGTAAATAAAGTAGCCTTCACAGGTTCTACGCCAATCGGAAAAGATATCATGGGCAAAGCATCTGAAACATTGAAGCGTGTCACTCTTGAGCTCGGCGGCAAGTCACCAAACCTAGTATTTGAAGATGCCGATCTTGATGCTGCTGTTGATGGTTCCCTTTATGGCATTTTCTACAACTCTGGCCAATCTTGTGAAGCACGTTCTCGTTTATATGTTCATGAAAATATTTATGATGAGTTCATCCAAAAATTTGTTGAAAAAACGAAGAAGCTAGTCCTTGGTAATCCATTTGATAAAGGTACACATGTTGGCGCTATTATCGATCAAGGTCAAGTAGATGTGATTGATGGCTATGTGAAATCAGCTATTGAAGATGGAGCTGATATTTTAGCAGGCGGAAAGCCAGCAGTGGTTGAAGGCTTTGAAGGTGGCTTCTGGTACGAACCAACTATTATTGCAAACGTTAACCATGAAATGAAAGTGGTACAAGAAGAAATTTTTGGTCCAGTTGTGGTTGTAATGAAATTTAAAGATGAAAAAGAAGCGATTAAACTGGCAAATGATACAGAGTTTGGTCTTGGTTCAGCAGTCTGGACAAAAGACGGTGCGCGTGCCACTCGTGTAGCCAATGAAATTCAAGCAGGAATTGTGATGGTAAACTGTCCATTCTCTGCTATGCCTGGAACACCATTTGGTGGTTATAAACAGTCAGGTTTTGGCCGTGAATTATGTATCGAAACACTAGATTTATATACAGAAACAAAAAGTATCGTTTCCTACTACGGCAGCCGACCACTAAACCCACTAGGTATCTAATAATCTACCTGTACGAATGGGGTTCAAAACCTCATTCGTACTCTTTTTACAATTAAAGGAGAGATCGTACATGAAAAATATCGTTGTAGTTGGTTCCGGTGTAATGGGACGCGGGATAGCCTATGTGGGGGCATTTGGCGGATTTTCCGTTACATTGGTTGATGTAAATGAAAACGCACTAAAAAGTGCTGAAGCCGAATTGAATGCTATTTTTACAAAAGGGCTTGAAAGAGGAAAAATCACAGTCCAGCAGGAACAACAGGCAAAAGCAAATCTTAACTACTCAAGCAATTTACCCCAGGCTGCTTCCACCGCAGACTTAATTATCGAAGCAGTTCCTGAAAAAGCTGAAATTAAGAAGCAGGTATTTGAAACAATTGAAGAGTTTGCCCCTGCAGACTGCCTATTTGCAACAAACACATCCACGATGAGTCCTACAGAAATTGCTTCCTATGGAAAGCGTCCTGAAAAAACAATTGCGATGCACTTCTTTAATCCGGTACATAAAATGCCGCTGGTTGAAATTGTGCGCGGCCTTGAAACAAGCGATGAAACAGCTGCTGCAGTTAGAAAAGCAGCAGAGCAAATGGGTAAAGAAACTGTGGTGATCAATGAGTTCCCTGGATTTGTAACCAGCAGAATTAGCGTTTTAGTTGGAAATGAAGCTTTTTATATGCTCCAAGAAGGACTTGGAACACCAGAGGAAATTGATAAAGCAATCAAACTGGGCTTGAACTATCCAATGGGGCCGCTTGAGCTTGCAGACCTTGTCGGCTTGGATGCCCGTTTAAATAATACAAGATATTTGCATGAAAAATTAGGAGAAAAATACCGTCCAGCTCCATTGCTTGAAAAGTATGTTGCTGCAGGGCGGCTGGGCCGCAAAACAGGTAAAGGTGTATATGACTATACAAAGAAAGAAGAGTTGGTGAAAAAATGAATGAAGTCGTAATCGTTGATGCAGTCAGAACACCGATAGGAAGATATAAAGGTGCGTTAAAAAGTGTTCGTCCGGACGACCTCGGTGCGGTCGTTATTAAAGCACTTATAGAAAGGAACCCAAAGTTGCCGCCAGATCAAATTGAAGATGTAATCTTTGGTAACGCTAACCAGGCTGGTGAAGACAATCGAAATGTTGCCAGAATGTCAGGACTTCTTGCCGGACTGCCTATCACTGTCGGCGGAACAACGATTAATCGTCTATGCGGTTCAGGTCTTGATGCGATTATTATGGCTGCAAGATCGATTGCGGTTGGCGAAGGTGATATTTATATTGCCGGTGGAACAGAGAGCATGACAAGAGCTCCGTTCGTTATGGCAAAACCGGAAACGGATTTCCCGCGAGGATCAATGGAACTTCAGGATACAACGATTGGCTGGCGCTTTACGAACAAAGTACTGGAAGAAATGTACGGTGCCGAAACAATGCCGAAAACAGCTGAGAATGTTGCCCAGCGTTGTTCCGTTTCCCGTGAAGAACAAGATCAATTTGCTCTCCAAAGTCAGCAAAAAGCAAAAAAGGCAATTGAAAATGAACGTTTTGCAAATGAAATTGTACCTGTTATCTATAAAGATCGTAAAGGAAATGAAATTGTTGTTAACCAGGATGAGCATCCACGTCCGGAAACAACATTAGAAACACTGGCAAAATTAAGACCCATTTTTACAGGCGGTACCGTTACTGCCGGAAATGCATCAGGTGTGAATGATGGAGCCTCTGCCGTTCTATTAATGAGTGCCCAAAAAGCAAAGGAACTAGGGTTAAAGCCATTAGCTAAATATGTTGTTGGAGCCGTTGCTGGATTGGAACCTACAGTCATGGGCCTTGGTCCAATCTATGCAAGCCAAAAAGCATTAAAGAGAGCAAATTTAACAGTAGAAGATCTTGGACTCGTAGAACTGAACGAAGCCTTTGCTTCTCAGTCCATAGAATGTATGCGCAGGTTAAAGCTTGACCCAGAAAGGGTTAACGTAAATGGTGGAGCGATCGCATTCGGACACCCACTGGGTGCTAGCGGAGCAAGGATTTTAACAACGCTTGTCCATGAAATGAAAAAGAGAAATGTACAATATGGTCTTGCAACAATGTGTATAGGTGTCGGTCAAGGGATTGCTGCCATCATTGAAAATATTGAGGATTAACTTGTAAGCCCTTATTCTATATAAGGGCTATTCTTTCAAAATGGAAGGTGATATATATGTCAAACGTAATCTTTAACGTTGAAAATCATATTGGGTATGTTACAGTGAATCGTCCTGAAAAATTAAACTGTTTTAATTATGAAACATTATTTGAGCTTCAAGAAGTTGTGAATGCTATTTCCTATAACCAGAATGTTCATGTCGTGATTTTTACAGGTGCGGGTGAGAAGGCGTTTAGTGCTGGTGCCGATCTGAAAGAAAGAAAAACATTGTCAGAAACAGAAGTTAGAAGAAATGTAAAAGCAATTCGTGATGCCTTTAATAGTATTGCAATGCTTCCACAGCCTACGATTGCTGCTGTAAATGGTTATGCGCTTGGAGGCGGCTTTGAGTGGCTGTTATCTTGTGATTTTGCCATTGCTGCCCAAGGGGTCACAATGGGATTAACAGAAACAAGCTGGGCGATCATTCCGGGAGCAGGCGGGACACAAAGACTGTCAAGATTAATTGGGGAAACGAAAGCAAAAGAGTTGATTTTTACGGCTAAAAAGATAACAGCAGAGGAAGCACTTGATTTGGGGATTGTCCTTAAGGTGGTTCCGAGTGGTGAGTTAATAGCTGCCTGCCAACAATTTGCGGCTGAAATGATGAAAAATGGCCCGATTGCCATTAAACAAGCTAAATACGCAATCACGAGAGGAATCAATACTGATTTGCAAACAGGGCTCGAAATAGAAGCAAAAGCCTATGAGATTACCATTCCTACCGAGGATAGAATCGAAGCTTTACAGGCATTTAGTGAACGAAGAAAACCTAACTTTTTAGGCAAATAGTTTTGGACTTTAGAAATGAAATGGTTAATAATAGTAATAATAAACAACGTTTAAATATTGTTATACTGGTGGTGGATTGATGGGGGAAAATACACGTTCGATGATTTTTACAATTTACGGTGATCATATACATCACTATGGAAATAAAATTTGGATTGGAAGTTTGATCCGTTTATTAAAAGAGTTTGGTCATAATGAACAAGCGGTCAGGGTGGCAGTTTCACGCATGCTCAAGCAAGGCTGGATTCAATCGGAAAAGCAAGGAAATAAAAGCTATTATTTTCTTACAGACCAAGGTGTAAACCGAATTGAAGAAGCTGCTAATCGTATCTTCAAGCTTAAGCCAAATGAATGGGATGGGAAATGGCGGATATTAATGTACACCATTCCAGAAGAAAAACGACAGATTCGCGATGATCTCCGCCAAGAATTATTGTGGAGCGGTTTTGGCAGTTTCTCAAACGCTTGTTGGATATCTCCGAACAATTTGGAAAAAGAGGTCAAACTCCTGATTGAAAAATATGATATCCGTGATTATGTGGATTTTTTTGTATCAGATTACATTGGCCCGAAAGACCATCATGCACTTGTTGAGAAGAGCTGGCATTTAGATCAAGTTGTCGATAAGTATGAAGAATTTATTGAAATGTACAGCAAACAATATATTGCTCATCAAAGTATCCTTAACCAAGGTGAAATGACCGATGCCGAATGCTTTGTGGAGCGGACAAAGCTTGTGCACGAATATCGGAAATTCTTATTTATTGATCCTGGTCTCCCAAAAGAGCTTTTACCAGCAAAGTGGAACGGCACGATTGCAGCTACCCTATTTAACCAGTATTATCAAATCCTTGCCGAACCTGCAAGCCGCTTTTTTGAAAGTATTTTTAAAGAAAATAATGATTTATGGAAAAAAGACGAGTCGTATGATGCTAAACAGCATCCATATATTACCCAATAATTAAAGCAGCTTTCGTCGATTCTGAGGGCGTTGGCTGCTTTTTTTGAAAATAAGTATCTGAATAATGAAATTATTAAATGAGGTGAATAAAAATGAATAATATTTGTAAACTCTTAACCATTAAATATCCGATTATCCAAGGGGGAATGGGGAATATAAGCAATGCCCAGCTAACAGCTGCGGTATCTGAGGCAGGCGGACTTGGAACCATTGGTGCTGGAACGATGACGCCTGCGGAAGTAGAAAAAATCATCCTTGAAACCAAGGAAAAAACAAGCAAACCTTTTGCAGTTAACATTCCAATTACGGTAACACCTTATACAAAGGAATTGGTTGAACTTGTCATAGAACATAAGGTACCAGTTGTATCATTATCCGCTGGTAACCCCGCCCCATACATCCCTCAATTTCATGCTAACGGTATTAAGGTGCTGGCAATTGTGGCCTCTGTAAAACATGCAAAAAAAGCAGAAGCAGCCGGTGCGGACCTATTGGCTGCCGAAGGGTTTGAGGCAGCCGGAATCAATTCTAGTCTAGAATTAACAACATTTACTCTTACCCCGCAAATTAGTAAGCATGTATCGATTCCTGTACTAGCTGCAGGAGGAATTGCTGACGGAAGAGGTTTGGCAGCGGCTTTGATGCTCGGGGCAGCAGGAGTACAACTGGGGACACGTTTTATTGCAACAAAGGAAGCACCGTTCCATGCCAATTACAAACAAAGATTGGTCGAAGCTGAAGATAATGAAACCGTTATTTTAGGAAGATCACACGGTCTTGTACGAAGAGTATTAAAATCTCCTTATGCAGTAGATATTATCCAAAAGGAACAGGATGGACTTTCTTTTGAAAACTACAGTGAGATGACATCAGAGACCTATCATATTAAGGGTGCGGTCGAAGGCGATCAGAAAAATGGCTTTATGAATAGCGGCCAAATTGCGGGGCTTATCGAAAATATACCATCTGTACAGGAATTACTCGATGGGATGATGGAGGAAGCACGTTCAGTAATGGAAAATCGTTTACATGTGCTTCAATCACAATTATCACACAAATAACGAAAAAAGTGGATCAAATCAGGATTGATCCACTTTTTCTATTAAGAAATATCTTTATATTGCCATACTCCATTTATCAGTTGTTTTTCTATTTTTCTTTGTGTTTCCCAATAATCTAAATGCCCGATTATTTCAGACATAACAAGGCCGAATTGTTCATAATAAACCTTTTTGTACCATGTGATGGCGATGTCATTTGCCGTTGTCACGCCTGACTTTATAAGCTCAATTAGCCGCTGCCCTTTTATTTCTACACGTTCTATTCTTTTCTTAATTAAGTCATTTGGATTTTTAATCAGGCTGCCATGACCAGGGTAGACCAGCTTTGCATCTAACTCCATACATTTTCGTAAAGATTCTATCTGCTGTGACACGGTAGGAAGCCTCTTGCCTAAATTGTCAGGTTCAACGAGAGCGTTACTAGAAATATGTTCAAGCAAAAGATCACCAACAAAGATCTCATTTTCCTTTTGATCTAAAAAAGCAAGTTGATCGGGTGCATGACCAGGAACCTCTATAATCTCAAAATTCAATAATGATTTAGCAGTAATGGCGCTTATATCCGCTTCGATTGTATTGTCTTTATTGTCAATAACTGCTTTGATTAAATAATCAATCCTTTGTTCAGCAGTTTCCCCACAGCCCATCTCTTGATAGAGCTTTTTGTAAAACTCGATTCTCATTTCAAGAAAATCTTTATCCCTTTTTAAACGTGGAATCGACTGGGGACTCGTGTAGACAGGGATCGGATGATGCGAAACAATTCGGTTAACCAGCCCAATATGGTCAATATGGTGATGGGTTAAAATGATTTCTGTTAAATCCGTTAAGGTTAAACCGTTTTTCATTAGGGCATGATTTAAAGCATTCCAGCATTTTTCGTTATTCCAACCAGCATCTATGAGCGTGAGGGAATTATCCCTTTTAACTAAAAAGAAATTTACCGTTTTTAATAATCTGTCAGGCACGATAATCGGAAAAACCTCACAGCATTTATTACTTGTTTCAATCAACAAAGGCACCTCGCAATATAACTCTTGAAAAATTTTAAAATCATTAAATTAAAAATTATAAAAATTCAGAATAAATTATATTATACCAATTCACTTTCTACAGAGCAAACAGTTTGCATTCTGTTCCAGATTGAAATGATAAGCTGTTTACTTTGACCAACTTTTTTGCTTCTATATAAAAAAATTTCGATTAAACTAGAATCCTTTATGGGGTAAAATCTTTTGCTCTAGACCCACCCAGCTTTTGTTTGTTAAGATTTTTAAGTATAGTTGAAAGGTGACCGTTTTTTGTTTGAAGTTTTCGGGGTGAGTTAATATGGAAAGACGGGAGTCAATATCGAAAAAGGTGTTATTAATCAGCGCCTGGAGTAATGCCATTTTGGCAATCGGTAAAATTTTAATTGGATGGTTAGGCAATAGTAATGCTGTCTTTGCAGATGGAATCCATTCGGGGACGGACGTTCTAACTTCGATTATTGCCTTATTTATCATTAAAATATCCAATAAACCAGCAGATGAGGACCATCCGTATGGCCATGGGAAGGCAGAGGTAATGTCATCGAGTATTGTTGGCATTTTATTAATCCTAGTCTCGTTTTATTTGGGATACCAGGGCTTAACTGGAATCATTGAACCTTTTCAAATCCCAAGTATTCTGACACTTTATGTGGCCGTTTTATCCTTTGGTATCAAGCAATACCTTTATCACTACTCCCTGCAAAAAGCAAAACAATTTAAGAGTAAAGCGATTGAAGCAATTGCTTTGGACCATAAGGCAGACATTGCTGCATCATTTACCGCAGCGATTGGCGTTGTTTTAGTCCATATTGGGGTAACCATTCATATAAGCTGGCTTCTTTATAGCGATAAAATTGCAAGTATGATTGTTGCCTTGTTAATTTTAAAAATTGCCATCGAGATCTTAGTGGATTCCTTTAATATATTGCTTGAACGGAATATAAACGGGGATGTTCTTGCAGACCTTAATCAAATCATCTCTCAGTTCAACGATGTTAAGAGGATTGACCGCGTGAGGGCCAGAGAACACGGACACTACATAATGGTTGATGTGAGAATATCCATCGATCATGATAAAACAATTGAGGAAGGGCACGACCTTGCCAAGCAAATAAAATTTACACTCATGAAAAAGTATAATAATATTGAAGAAGTACTCATTCATTTAAATCCGTATTATTAATCTTTAAAATACTTTGAGGTGTTCAAGTAAATGGCTAATCAAAAAAAAGGTTCTAATAATTCTTCTGCAAAGTTTGTCTTTTGGATCGTCGGTATCGTTGCTGTTTTTATTATAGGCTTTATCTTTCTAGCCCCGCATAAAAGCCAAAACACGACAACTCAGAAGGAAAAAATTGATTACACGAAACAGCCTTACATTGGCAAAAGTACAGCACCTGTTTCCATTATCGAGTTTGGAGACTATAAATGTCCAAACTGTAAAAATTTCAATGCTAAGGTTATTCCCGCTATTAAACAAGAGCTGGTTGATTCGGGAGAAGCAAAGCTGTATTTTATGAATGATTCCTTCATATATACAGATTCAATACGTTCAGCAAAGTTTGCAGAAGCAGTCTATGCGGTACTTGGAAATGAAACGTTTTGGAAATTCCACGATTCTCTATATCAAAAACAACCTGAAGATAGCAAATATGAAAAAATGGATGTATATGATGAAAAATTTCTCACTGACACTCTAAAAGAGGTCGCCAGCGCTGAAGATGTAAATAAGGTTGTACAATATTTCAATGCTAAAAAATCGGATGCAGCCTGGCAGAAGGATATGGCTCTTGCAGCAAAACTGAATGTATCAGGCACACCTACTATTTTTGTTAATGGCAAATTATTTGATGGAACAACCATTGATGATTTAAAGAAGATGGTGGATCAAGCGGCAAAGGAGAAATAGGATGAATAAATCTTTATTATTTTCTTGGATCGCGGCTGTCATTGCTACATTGGGCAGTTTGTACTTTAGTGAGGTCCTTCATTTTATTCCTTGTACGCTATGCTGGTATCAGAGGATCTTTATGTATCCACTTGCCATTATTCTTGGGGTTGCTTTTTATCGAAATGACAGGGGCATCTATCGTTATTCGCTCCCGCTTTCGATCATCGGGATGGTGATATCTGGGTATCACATTCTTTTGCAAAAAGTCCCATATCTTCAACAGTTTGAAATGTGTAAAACTGGTGTGCCTTGCTCAAAGGATTACTTGAATTTGCTAGGGTTTTTAACCATTCCAATGATGGCATTTACAGCATTTACAATTATAACAATCTGCCTTGTAATTCTAGCAAGGAGTGAAAAACACCATAATAATTAGGCTTTTTCAAAAGGAAAGGACACGGAAAAATTTTGTGTCCTTTCCTTTTTTCTT
>JAUZQA010000419.1 GCA_030705665.1 Bacillota bacterium | reverse complement strand
TTAGAAGAAGCTGGGATGTTGTCTGCCATTGCTTTTGATAAGACTGGTACACTGACAAAAGGTCTTCCAGCTGTGACTGAGTTTATTAACTATAGCAAGAATCCGCAGATTTTTCCCATTATTGCAGCACTCGAGCGCCGCTCCCAGCATCCGCTTGCTTCCGCTATTTTAAAGGAAGCTATGGCTGAGGATAGTCCTGTGGAAAAGTTTATTTCATTTACGGGAAAAGGCGTTTCTGGAAAAGTATATGATCAAGTTTATTTTGTTGGAAATAGTAAGCTATTTACGTCTATTCCAGAGGAAATTTTTGTTAAAATAGAGGAAATGCAGGCCCAAGGAAAAACGGTCATCATCGCTGGAACAGATCAAGAAATCCTCGCTCTTGTGGCCGTTGCGGATGTCGTTCGTGAGGAAAGTCAAGTAGTCATTAGTCGACTCAATGATCTTGGAATCAAGAACACGATTATGCTGACGGGCGATAATACGAAAACGGCAGAGGCTATTGCTAAGTCAGTGCGAGTTACCGACCTAAAGGCTGAACTTTTGCCTGAGGAAAAATTAGAATGCATAAAAAAGCTAAAAGCGGAATACGGCCGTGTTGCCATGGTGGGCGACGGAGTTAATGATGCACCGGCACTTGCAGCGGCAACGGTTGGAATTGCGATGGGTGGAGCGGGAACGGATGCTGCCCTAGAAACTGCCGATATTGCATTGATGAATGATGATTTAAAAAAGCTTCCGTTCACGATTAACCTTAGTCGCAAAACCTTAAAGATTATCAAGCAAAATATTAGTTTTTCAATTGGTATCAAGCTTCTCGCCTTGCTGCTGGTCATTCCCGGCTGGCTGACATTGTGGATTGCGATATTTGCGGACATGGGTACTACCTTGCTTGTCACTCTTAATGGGTTAAGGCTGTTGAAGGTAAAGGCAGAAGAGTAGGCTTCGCGAAAATAGTGTATTGGCGAAATTAACATCAATTTTGGCGAAATCCCGCTCCATTTCGGCGATATAATCGTAAATTTGGCGAAATAACTATACGATTTGGCGAAATTAATGGGGGCCGGCATTTTTTCCCTTTCTTTTATAAAAAATAAACGAACTAACGTCCTTATTCATATTTTACTAGTATCTATATTATTAGGAGGGTTCTTCATGGGCCACCATCATCATCATGGTCACGCACATGGCCATTCACATACTGGAAATAAAAATGCTTTATTTAGTTCTTTTTGTTTGATCCTCGTTTTTATGGTGGTTGAAGTGATCGGCGGGTTTGTCACAAACAGTCTGGCCTTGCTCTCTGATGCAGGCCATATGTTAAGTGATTCTGCATCGCTGGGACTCAGCTTTTTTGCTTTAAAGCTAGGTGAGCGGGAGGTTTCGCTCGATAAAACCTATGGCTATAGGCGCTTTGAGATTATTGCTGCTGCGATTAATGGACTCTTGCTCATTGTCGTTGCCATTTATATTTTTTATGAAGCAGCCCACCGCTTTTTTGCTCCGCCAGAGGTGCAAAGCAAAGGAATGTTGTTGATTTCTACTATCGGGCTGATTGTAAACATTGTTGCCGCAGCGATTTTAATGAAAGGTGACAAAGAAGAAAATTTAAACATTCGCAGTGCCTTTTTACATGTGCTTGGTGATTTGCTCGGTTCGGTTGGAGCAATTGCTGCCGCACTCTTCATTTTATTCTTTGGCTGGGAGCTTGCCGACCCGATTGCCAGTGTCATTGTCGCAGTGCTCGTTTTAATCAGCGGCTGCCGCGTGATGAAAGAGTCCTATCAGATTTTGATGGAAGGAGCTCCATCAAAAATGGATATGAAAGGGATTAAAAAGGCATTGTGTAACATACCGATGGTTAAAGGGGTTCACGATCTTCATGTCTGGACGATTACCTCGGGTTATCCGGTTTTAAGCTGTCATATCACGATTGATAATGAAGCTGTACATGACGATGTTCTGTTGCAATCGCAAAGAGTGCTGCATGATCAATTTGATATTGAACACAGCACCATTCAGATTGAAAAAGCAGCCAATGGCTGCCCTAGCCCCCATGGAACATGTAACTAGGTAATTGTGCTTTTTTAGGATAAATTTGTTGCTTTTTTATTTAGAAGTTTTTAGAATGATGATTATTAGGAAAGAAGGTGTACCTATGTTGATTGAACTGTTAGCAGCCTTTATAATGCCTTGTACGCTGGTTTTGCTGTTCACAAGGGTCACTTATAATCGGGTAATCGGTCTCATCTTAACGGTGGCACTCATTACCGCTTCTGTTTATAAAGGGTACACACATACATGGCCTGTTATGATCATTGACGCTTTTTCCCTGACATTTGGTTTTTGGCTCGCTGCCGTTTTGAAAAAACGTGCAGCCCCAAAACAGAGTTAAGCAGCTAGTCCAGTCAAGCTTGTCGAGTTATCGGCAGGCTTTTTTTGGGCTAATAGGAAGGATGAAGGCAATTAGGCTCTATCTGAGCCCTTAGGGATTCTCCAATCATCGAGTTTTAGATAAAATGCGAATATTAGTTCGCTTATAAATGGTTTGCAACAAGTAATTTGTGGTAGAATGGTAATATGTTCTTTAAGTTTAAGGAGGAACGTGTTTGTGAATGACCAATTTGAATTAGTTTCTAAATATTCGCCGCAAGGGGACCAGCCCGAAGCGATTAAAGAATTAGTCCATGGCATCAGCCAAAACAAGCGCTACCAAACACTGCTCGGTGCAACGGGTACAGGAAAAACCTTTACAATCTCGAACGTGATTAAAGAGGTCAACAAACCAACGCTCGTTATCGCCCACAATAAGACGCTTGCCGGACAGCTTTACAGTGAATTCAAAGAGTTTTTTCCCAACAACGCTGTAGAGTACTTTGTGAGTTATTATGATTACTTCCAGCCTGAGGCCTATGTGCCGCAAACGGATACCTATATTGAAAAAGATTCAAGCGTAAACGATGAAATTGATAAACTGCGCCACTCGGCAACATCTTCCCTATTTGAGCGCAAGGATGTCATTGTCATCGCGAGTGTATCTTGTATTTATGGTCTCGGTTCGCCAGAGGAATATCGGGAAATGGTTGTCTCACTTCGAACGGGAATGGAACTGGAGCGTAATCAGCTTCTTCATCGCTTAGTGGATATCCAGTATGAGCGGAATGATATTGATTTCAAACGGGGAACCTTCCGTGTCCGCGGTGACGTTGTTGAAATTTTTCCAGCATCACGCGATGAGCATTGCATTCGGATCGAGTTTTTTGGTGATGAAATTGACCGCATTCGCGAAGTCGATGCTTTAACTGGTGAAATCACGGGTGAACGTGACCATGTAGCTATTTTCCCGGCTTCCCACTTCGTTACCAGGGAAGAAAAGATGCGGGTAGCGATTGAGAATATTGAAAAAGAACTGGAGGAGCGGCTTCAGATTCTAAAAGATGATAATAAATTATTGGAAGCGCAGCGGCTCGAACAACGTACCCGCTATGACCTTGAAATGATGCGGGAAATGGGCTTTTGCTCAGGAATTGAAAACTATTCCCGCCATTTGACACTTCGGCCTCCTGGTTCAACTCCGTACACGCTGATAGATTATTTTCCGGAAGATTTACTGATTGTCATCGATGAGTCACATGTGACCCTGCCGCAGATCCGAGGAATGTTTAACGGCGATAAAGCACGGAAGGAAGTCCTTGTCAATCATGGCTTCCGCCTCCCATCAGCGCTCGATAACCGTCCGCTGATGTTCGATGAGTTTGAGAAGCATATTCAGAATATTATTTTCGTGTCCGCCACCCCTGGCCCATACGAAATTGAACATACACCAAAAATGATTGAACAAATCATTCGGCCAACAGGTCTCTTGGATCCAGTCATCGAGGTTCGGCCGATTGAAGGCCAAATCGATGATCTAATCGGTGAGATTCAAGATCGGGTGAAAAAGAATGAACGCGTACTGGTTACAACTTTAACGAAAAAAATGTCCGAGGATTTAACCGATTATCTGAAAGAAATTGGCATAAAGGTTAACTATTTGCATTCTGAAGTCAAGACCTTGGACCGAATTGAAATTATCCGTGAGCTAAGGCTCGGAAAATATGATGTTCTTGTTGGGATTAACCTCTTGCGTGAAGGTCTTGATAT
>JAUZQA010000418.1 GCA_030705665.1 Bacillota bacterium | reverse complement strand
GCCATATTCATTTTAGTAACAAACCAGCCGATTTCAATTACAGCTTGGACCATTTTTTCTGACGTGGAACTAAGGTTTCGTGTCGATTCGCTTTCAGCATTCTTTTTACTTGTTATCGCAATTGGAGCAGTTGCAGTATCTATTTATTCCATTGGATATGTCACAGAATATTACGGCAAAAAACCTGTTGGACTCTTAGGCGGAGGCTTAAATATATTTTTATTATCAATGGTTGCTGTTGTGACAGTCGACAATAGCCTTACCTTCCTTATCTCATGGGAGCTAATGTCAATCGTTTCTTTTTTCTTAGTGATGTTTGAACATGAAAAACAAGAAATCAGAAGTGCAGGATATGTTTATGTAGTCATGACACACTTTGGCACCTTGTTTATTATTCTTTCCTTCCTGACACTTTTTTTCTTTACGAAAAGCCTGGATTTCAATGTGTTCGCTCTAGCAGGCCAGCGTTTGCCTGATTCAGTTAAAAGCCTCGTCTTCCTGATGTCTTTAATTGGTTTTGGAACTAAGGCAGGAATGGTACCGCTGCATATTTGGCTCCCGAGGGCACACCCGGCAGCGCCGAGTCATGTGTCTGCTTTAATGTCCGCTGTTATGATTAAAACCGCTGTTTATGGTTTGCTGCGCGTCATTTATGACTTTTTAGGTGCAGGTGAATCATGGTGGGGAGCCGTACTTGTCGCATTTGGGGTAATATCTGCACTACTAGGCATTTTATTTGGGTTGGCTGAAAATGATATAAAACGCTTCCTTGCCTATAGCAGCGCAGAAAATATGGGAATTATTTTTATCGGCTTAGGCTCTTCCCTACTATTTTATTCTTATCATCAGCCGCTTTTAGGCGCATTGGCGTTAACAGCCCTTTTGTATCATGTATTGAACCATGCTGTTTTTAAAGGGTTGTTATTTATGGGGGCGGGATCAATTTTATATTCGACACATTCAAAAAATATCAATCAACTTGGCGGCTTAATACGAAAAATGCCATGGACGGCTGCTTTCTTTTTAATTGGTGGGATGGCTTTGGCATCACTTCCGCCTTTAAATGGATTTATGAGTGAGTGGGCTACCATCCAATCTCTTTTGCATCTCTCTTTTTCAATTGAAAATCCTGTCTGGAAGGTTTTAGGCGGTTTGGCTGCAGCATTACTAGGGTTGACGGGTGCATTTGTCGCTGGTGGAGTTGTTAAACATTTTGGAACAGCGTTTCTTGGAATGCCCAGGACATCACACGCCAAAATGGCGAAAGAAGTACCAGTTTCAATGCGGATCGGAATGATGCTCTTAAGCATTAGTACGTTTGTCTTAGGTGTCTGGCCTGGTGCTGTATTACGAATAACGAAAGGTATTACGGAAAGATATTTTCATCAATCCTTAACGGGAAATGCGATGCTGTATGTTCCGTATAAACAATCTGCAGAATCAATATCCCTCGGTGGAGTTTTCATTATTTTCGCCGTTTTATTGGGATTATTAATTCTCGGTTTACGGATATGGGTTGGGAGCAGCAGAAATCAATACGACGAAACATGGAATTGTGGAACACCGCTGCAACCAACCATGGGGTATACGGGTACATCCTTTTCTCATCCAGTATTAATGATTTTCAAAAAACTATACAAAAACAACCGAAGCGTTGATGTGTACGGTGAATATCGTTATTTTCCCAAAAAGATTCGTCACCGTTTACAAAATCAATCATTGATTGAAACCACTCTATATCGCCCGATTATTGGGATCACTGTTTTTCTTTCAAAACGGTTTAGAGCCATTCAAAATGGTAATCTACAAAGCTATTTAGCTTATATGGTTATTACGTTAATCTTGTTATTACTTTTGATGAGGTAGGTGAGGAAAATGGGATGGACAATCTTAGGGGTGTTATTACAAACCGTAATCATCATTTGTATTGCCCCGTTTATTCAAGGGATTATCAAAAAAACAAAAGCCCGGTTGCAAAATCGGATCGGTCCTAGTATTTTGCAGCCATATTATGATTTGCTCAAGTACATGAAGAAAGATGCCGTACTATCGATTCATTCTTCATGGTTGACCATCATTACGCCCTATATAGTGTTTACTTCAATCGTAACTGCGGGGCTTTTTATCCCAACTTATATGGCTTCAATTGGTTTTTCCTTTATGGGAGATATTATCCTGATCATTTATTTATTTGGAGTTGCCCGTTTTTTTACCGCACTTACTGCACTGGATGCTGGCGGAGCTTTTGGAGGTATGGGTTCGAGCAGGGAAATGGCCATTTCAGCGATAACGGAACCTGCTTTATTGTTAGCAATGTTTGCCGTCCTTTTATCAAGCGGGACAACGAAATTGCAGACACTCATTTTATCTTTTCTTGATCACGGAACAATTTGGTTTCATCCATCATATGGCATTGCCTTTTTAGCAATGATCATTGTTTTGATTTCAGAAACAGGGAGGATCCCGGTTGATAATCCCGATACGCATCTAGAACTAACGATGATTCATGAAGGTATGCTGTTGGAGTATTCCGGACGATATTTAGGGTTGATGCTATGGGCATCGCAAATCAAGCAAATTTTACTTTTCAGCCTGTTTATTAATTTGTTTTTTCCATGGGGAATAGCAGTCGATGGAAGCATTGGAGGTTTGATTGTTTCGTTCATATGTTATCTCTTAAAATTGATTCTTCTTGGAGTCCTGCTTGCTTTTATCGAAACAATGTATGCAAAAATCCGTCTGTTTAAAGTTCCAAGATTACTAGGGGCGTCTATGTTTCTATCATTAATTTCTATTTTGATTAGGGTTTTTGAATAAAAGGAGTGTTTGAAAAATGGATCAATGGATTGCAATGTTGCTGCTACTCAGTGCCTTCTGGCTGTTGCAGATTCGAAAAATAAGCGATTCTGTGCCAATATTAGTAGTTCAATCATTCATTCTTGCTTTGACTGCAGGTTTTTTGTGGTATGAAACAGGACTTTCTCATCTTTTAGTGGCAGCATTACTTACTTTGATCGTCAAGGCCGCCATTATTCCATATATTTTGCATTATACGTTAAAAAAAATCGATGCTACTCGGGAAGTTGAACGAGTGACACCGAAATATACATCCCTTTTAATTGCGATTCTTCTTTCAGTGGCAGGGTTTTACATTACATCACGTCTACATCTGCCAAGCACTGAATTCGGGGAACCATATCTTCCGATTGCCATCGTTCTCGTTTTTCTCGGAACATTTATTATGATTGATCATAAAAAAGCACTCATGCAGGGTGTGGGTTTAATAACAATTGAAAACGGATTGTTTTTAGTGGCATTATCGATTAGCTACGGAATGCCCATGATGGTTGAATTAGGGATTTTCTTCGATATGCTGGTTACAGTGATCATCATTGGAATTCTTTCATATCGGATTCACACGGCATTTGAAAGTTTAAATATCGAAAATATGCGGAAATTGAAGGGATGATTTTTCTTGGGAGAGGTTTTGTTGCTGTTAATTATTCCTCTAATTACAGCGGTATTATCTTGGAGAATAAAAAGCCAACATCTAGGTGAAAAACTCCAAGTATTTGGTTCGTTACTAAATGTATTTGTTTGTCTGGCTATTCTTAAACAGGTGTTTTTTCATGGACCCATGATCGGCTGGAACGATTTTGTGTATATCGATGCACTTGGTGCTTTTAATGTGATGATCATTGTTCTGGTTAGCTTTGCAGCATCTCTGTATTCAATTGGATATATTGGTCATGAAGCTAAAGAAGGGATGATTTCAGAAAAAAAGGTACGTCACTATTATTTGTGGTTTCATCTTTTCATCGCTACCATGCTGGCTGTCAGCATCACCAACAACTTTGGCTTTTTATGGGTGGGCATCGAGTTAACGACATTAATATCAGCGCTGTTGGTTGCCTTTTATAAAAACGGAACCTCATTGGAGGCAGCGTGGAAATATTTAATCATGGGAAGTGTTGGGATCGCTTTTGCGTTATTAGGAATTATTTTTCTCAATTTGTCTGGATCCGAAGTGGTTGGTGAAGGTGCCAATTCATTAAATTGGACTGTGCTAATTCATTCAGCTGCAAAGCTAAACCCAGAGTGGACTCTTACTGCCTTTATCTTTGTGTTAGTTGGTTTTGGGACGAAAGCGGGATTAGCTCCAAT
>JAUZQA010000417.1 GCA_030705665.1 Bacillota bacterium | reverse complement strand
GCTCAATTGAACTTATTAAATTTTCAAGTGTGGAGAATTCTTTTAAAAGTTTTATCGCTGTTTTTTCTCCAACTCCCGGTACTCCAGGAATATTATCTGATTGGTCGCCCATCAGTCCTTTCATATCAATGATTTGTTTTGCCATAAGGCCATATTTTTCATTGATATGATCGGGTGTATATTCTTCAATATCTGTAATCCCTTTTCTTGTGATCCCCACTGTTGTATGGTCTGAAGAAAGCTGTGTTAAATCTTTGTCTCCTGAAATAACCTTGACTTCAAATCCCTCATTCTCGGCATTTAGAGAAACGGTTCCAATGATGTCGTCGGCTTCAAAATTTTCTAGCTCGTAGCGGGGGATTTTATAGGCATCAAGCAATTCGCGTATAAAAGGGAATTGTTCTGAGAGCTCAGGAGGCGTTTTTTGCCTTCCGCCTTTGTATTCACTAAATGTTTGATGACGGAAGGTTGTTTTCCCAGCATCAAATGCAACAAGCATATGTGTTGGTTTCTCATCTTCTAATATTTTCATTAGCATCATTGTAAAACCATAAACGGCATTTGTATGAATTCCTTTATTATTATTAAGTAATGGAAGAGCAAAAAAGGCCCGGTACGCAATACTGTTTCCATCAATTAAAACTAACTTCTTCCTTTCCATCATTTTCCTCCTCATTTATCATATATAGCAATTATGTATATACCCCATTCTATCATGATGGGATTTAGAATTAAAAATCGAAAACCTGATTACTAAATGTGCAAAAGAAAAAGGCGAAAGCGGGGTCTGCTTTCACCTTTCCTGTTTGGCCCTTGGATGAAGGGGTTTGCATTATTATCATATCTTTTGAATATTAAATCTAAATAAAGGATATGTAAAATTTATGTAAACTTTCAGTTTTTCTCCTCATCCATTTACATTAAAATGTTTATTTAAATTGATGATAAACTCGCTTCCCTTACCAAGTTCACTCATTACTTTAATTTTCCCCCGATGTGCCTCAACAATATGCTTAACGATTGCTAAACCTAGACCAGTCCCGCCAGATTCTCTGCTCCGGGCACGGTCAACACGATAAAAACGTTCAAAAATCCGTGGTATTTCATGTTTTTCAATCCCGATTCCTGTATCCTTTATACTTAACCGAACAGTGTTGTCAATTTCTTGGACATTTATGATGACATGCCCATCCTTCGGGGTATATGAAATTGCATTTCCTATAAGATTAATAAATACCTGTTTAATTCTGTGCATGTCCGCTTCAAGGACTACTTCAGCTTTTGTGCAATTTAGTTGAAAGGTTATATTTTTTTCAGCTGCTTTATTTGTCAGCAGTGTAATTACATCTTTAAGTGTCAGCAAAATATCGAATTGGCTAATATTCAACTTAAAATCCTGCTTTTCAATTTTCGAAAGCTCCAAAAGGTCATTGATTAATGATTGTAGTCGGTCACTTTCCTTTAAAATAATGTTGAGAAACTCCTTCAATGCCTTTTGATCATTCATCGCACCATCTAAAAGGGTCTCAGAAAATCCTTTAATAGATGTAACAGGTGTTTTTAACTCATGTGACACATTAGCCACAAAATCTTTTCTCATATTTTCAAGTTTTTTAATATCCGTTATGTCATGAAATACGAGCAAAACACCTTTCCACACATTGTTTGTCCCAATAATTGGGACGCCATAAACTTCAAAATACCTTCGTTCAATTCCCAGCGGCAGGAGCATCTGTTTGCTGACATTTTGCTCTGTGATAAATATTTCTTCTATCAATCTGCGAACATCTTGATACTCTATAACTTCATAATACAATCGGTTCAAATAATCCTGAGGATCAACACTAAAGATTTCTTTATAGCCTTTATTAATTAAGTTAATATAACCTCGACTGTCAATTAAAATAAGACCTGCACCCATATTTTCAATTAAGACACTTAAACGATCCTGCTGCATTTCTTTGGCCTTTACCATCTCCTCGAGATTCCGTGCGAGGATATTGATGGATGAATTAAGAGTTCCCATCTCATCCATTTCTTCAACCGAAGTTCTGGCCCGATAATTTCCTTTTGAAAGTTCCATCGCAACTGCTGCAGCCACTTCAATAGGCTTTGAATACTTTGTTTTGATTTTAATGGCCAGCAGAATAATTAAGATTAATACAACTCCTAGACTAAAAGCTAATATCCACCATAGTTCTTTATATGGGTATTGCTTTTCTCCGACAAACAGAATGTATGTCAGTAAAGCAATTAAAATTAGGGTAATTAAAGCAAAAATTAGTCTAAGCTGGAATTTAATCATTCTCTTTTTGCCCCTCCAACTTATATCCTAGACCCCGTATTGTTTTGATATAAGTTGGTTTTTTTGAATCCTTTTCAATTTTCTCTCTAAGATGTGAGATATGCACATCTACAATTCGTGTATCCCCTGCAAAATCATAATCCCAAACGGCACTTAGCAGCTGATCGCGTGTTAGGACCCTGCCTTTGTTTCGTGCCAAATACAATAAGAGTTCAAATTCTTTCAATGTTAGTTCTAATAATTCTTCATTGAAATAGGCCTCGTATTGTTCAGGAACAAGCTTTAGCACACCAATTTGAATAATTTCATTTATTTCTGCTTGCTCTGGGTTTTCTTCCTTATTGACCTGTGTCCTTCTTAGGATTGCTTTTACACGAGCAATTACTTCTCTGGGACTAAATGGTTTTACTAAATAGTCATCAGCACCTAGCTCTAATCCTAATACCTTATCAAATTCTTCATCTTTTGCTGTCAGCATCAAGATAGGTATTAAGATCTTTTTCTGCCGTAGTTGCTTACAGACCTCCATACCATCCAATTTTGGAAGCATAACATCCAAAATCATAATATCTGGCGATTCATTCTCTGCTAAATCCCTTCCAGATTCTCCATCCATTGCTGTAATGACTTCAAAACCTGCCTGTTCCAAATTATATTGAAGTAATGTAACAATCGATTGTTCATCATCCACAACAAGTACTTTATTTTTCATAACAGCCTCCGCAAAATAGACTAAACCCCTTTTGCCCTATCCAAAGTTACCTATGTTTATTATACAGTAAAAAGGCTAATTTTACTTGTTTTGAACATAGCAAGAATCTTATTCATATACTGCTCAATAAAAAAAGATGCCAGCATCAGCATCTTTTTATCAATTAAAAATTTTCAACTGTTTTAACTTCAATTTCGGTTAAGTGGTATGGCGGACGGACACCCATTTTTCCGCGAATAACCAGTTCACCTTTTTCATTTTTCCCGACAATATGAATGGCTACATTTCTTTGGTTGACTTCAATTACTTCTAATAAAAACTCTATCGTTTCATAATGATAGACAGGCTTTACATATTCTATTTCATGATTCAATATATGACTTCCTGGCCCTGGCAGGTATTTTGAAACAGCCGAAGAAATAATACCTGTCAGCATCACACTAGGTACAATGGGCTTCTCGTAGGGTGTTTGAGATGCATAATCGTGTTGAATATATATCGGATTTGAATCATTAGTAAGTCCTAAATAAAGGAGGAGATCTTTATCTTCAAATTTTTGAATAAAGCTTAGCTTTTCCCCAACGTTTATTTCATCTAACTTTCTGCCTATTTTTTTCTTTTTATCAAATACCATTTTTCCACCTCGTATGTCATTTGCTCTTGTATTTTAGTATCTCATGAAATAAAGGCAGAAAAAAGCTTTAATTATCATATTATTCTGACAACATTCGCTATAGAACTCCTTTTTTAAATAAATTTCACTACACGGTTGTCCATTATTTTCAACAAAAAAATCGAGGATGATTTATCCTCGATTTTTTACCGTCCAAACGGCGGTTTTCTATAAAAGTTATGCTAAAACTGCCATTACGCTGCGTACTGCTTGTGCGGACTTGTCTAAGGCAGCTTT
The DNA here is from genome assembly GCA_030705665.1 of Bacillota bacterium. Next base: position 270 of record JAUZQA010000417.1, on the reverse strand, counting down.
TTCTTCTGCTGTAAGTTCTAGTTCAATTATTTTTTCAATACCGTTTCCACCTAAGATGGTAGGAACGCCAAGGTAAATTCCATCATAACCGTATTCCCCTTCAAGGTATGCGATTGTTGGAAGAACACGACGCTGGTCTTTTAGAATGGCTTCACACATTTCGACAAGCGATGCCGCTGGTGCATAATAAGCACTGCCATTTCCTAGCAGGTTAACGATTTCACCGCCGCCTGTTCTTGTACGTGCCACAATTTCCTCTAAGCGATCTTT
>JAUZQA010000416.1 GCA_030705665.1 Bacillota bacterium | reverse complement strand
TTTTTCTTCCTCCTTTAAAAATGGAAGTATTTCTTCCGGATTCAGTCCCAGGTCCATAACGCCGATTTGGTCAAGAACAGCATCTTCATTTGGCGGCATAATTGGAGCGGTAAAAGCATCGCGAATCATTCGCTCAAACGGCAGTCCTTTTACGAGCCCGTGTGCTCCGCAGGCAATCGAAGCGGAGCGCACAGTTGCGCTGACAGCTTGCATCATAATATATTTGGCACGTAAGCACGCAGCATACGTTTCCGGCCCGGGTCCTTTTGTATCATGCGTCCATGCTGCATAATAAACCATTAATCTTGCTGCTTCCATTTCCGAAAAAATTTCCCCAGCACGTAGACGCATCGAAGGATGATACCCCATTGGCTGTGCATACCCTTTCGGCTTGCGGGTTGTTAATGTTTCTTTAACCCAATTCGCGATTCCGCGCCCGATTCCATAATACATGGAAGCAAAGGTCCCAAATGCCCATGCAGCATTCTTAAAGATAAATGACTCCAAAAACGCCTCAGTTTCATGGAGCACAGCACTATCCGGAACAAAAACATTGTTGTATTCAACGTTGTTGCTGCGTGTCGCCCTCATTCCCAACGTATCCCATACATCATGCACCGTAATTCCCTCTGATTTCGTTGATAAAAAGAAACCAATGCTGCTTTGCGGATTAGGATTATTATCCGGATGTGCAAACAGGTAAACATAGTCGCTCGCCTCAAACATTGACGCAAATGCTTTCTTTCCATTTAAAAAATATCCACCCTCTACTTTTTTCGCAATCAACGAAGGTGTATAGGATTGGCCGATTAAACTAGAAGATGTAGGTTCAGAGACGGATTGACAAAGCAATTTCCCCTCCTTAATAACAAGATCAGCAACATATTGTTTCTTTTCTTCCGGGATATCCGGGTTTTCCATGATCGCTGCAGTACCGGCTGCATGCATATTCCATGACATTGCTGTTGCCGCACAGCCTTGTGCCAATTCTTCAATCGCTATGGTGTAACCCAAAAACCCGGAACCAAGACCGCCATACTTTTTCGGAATCGTAAGACCAAATAAACCTGCTTCATAAAGCTTACGATAATTTTCAACTGGTGAAGTCCGATCACGGTCATGTTCTGCCGCACGCTGGGCAAAATCCTGTGCCAGGTTCTTACAAATTCGCTTCCATTCCTTTTGCTCCGTAGTTAATTCAAAATTAATCATCTTTTACCGCTCCCATTTTCAATTTTTTTAAATTTATAGTTTGGCGTAGCCTAATACACCATTAACTAACCAAAGAGGTTATTAAGAAACTAGAGTCAGCCTGAAAAATCATCAGCATTATTTTCTGAAGGAATAGTTTTCTGATTTTTCAGATAACTTAATCCAGTATAAATACTAAACGCAAGCACAGTTGCAATAATGAATGGTACTGAAAACCAATTTAACTGATAAAGAATCATGGCAATAAAAGTACTTAACACAAGAGTGATTAGTCCATTCCAGTTGACGGAAGGAATATCCGCGAGATTTTCTATGCCCTGTTTACCTTTTTTCAATTTTCCTCTGACAACATAGTAATCGGTTAACACAATGGTCACCCAAACACATAACAAAACACTTCCGATTGTGACAAACGCTTCAATATAATGAAGGATGTTTCCGAAAATAAACGCAAGGGAAATGATATTGGCCAGCACAACCATCACAGCCCGACCCGGACGCCAGTTAAGCCCGGAATCAAACAAGTTTACCAGTGCAAGTGCTCCTTCATAGGAATTCCCAACCTGTACCTTTGATTGTGAAAAAATAATCGTTAAAAGCCCCCAAATTCCGCCGCCAAGTACAAGCATAATTCCTGGATTTGTGATTGCCGCCATCCCAGCTGCTGCAGAGTCCATCCCTTTATTCAGAAAATAGCTTTGAGTTAATTTATACCCAAAATACGTTATGATCGCGCCAAACACCATTGTTAAGCCGTATAAGGAGAAGTTTGAAGCTACACTGATCTTAACGACATCTCGGGGTGATTTAGAAAACCGTGTAAAATCGGAAATAACAATAGCCAAAAGACCAGCCAAAACAACAGTAGCATTCAGGGCAATGGCAAATCCCTGGCCAATGGTCATCTTCGGAACAAGAATTCCATGGGTAAATGCAGCCATTAATGATCCTTTATTCATTAATAAATAGATCATAAATAGCAGCATGAGAAACAGCAACGGTAGCATGATCTGTGCGACGCGGGAGACTAATTTGTTGCCAAATAATGAGAGAACAACCCAAATGGCTGTCAGGACGATATAGAAAATCAATTTTACTGTAAAAGTTGGCTCAATATTGAAATAGAAGAAAACGGAGTTGCCTATTAACACACTTTCCATGCCCAAAAAGCCAATAATCATAAACGCCCAAATCAAGGAACCGAGTGCAGAACCTCTCGTTCCGAAAGCATAAGCTCTTGAAATGATATTGCTTGAGAAGCCATCACGGAAAGAAATAATCCCCAGAGATATCGTAAAAAACGTGCTGACGAGAAAGGCAATGAAAGCAGCAAGCATTCCCATCCAAAATCCGGCCATAAATGTCACCAGCCCGCCTGTCAATAAAACTGCAAGACTGGACCCAATTCCTGCTCCAACTGCAGCAAGTTCTTTCCAGGGCCGCCTCATCTCAACCGGTACAACCTCGAGAGAATAGTCCTCCATCATTGTTTCAAGCTTTTTTGACATCGTCATTCCCCTCTCTTCAATTGGCTTAACCGGTCTGCCCAACGACAGTTTTTTTATGAAATCCATATTGAACAGACGCGGAAATAGCTTTGGAATTTTACGGTAACAATTGTTTTCTTAATTGATTTGTAGCTTCAAAATTCACTTTTCCTGTTGCTTGATCAAATTCCACCCCGTATTCACTTTTAGCTTTTTCAATGGACAGCATTCCTGCCAGTACTTCTTCCTCCACATTTTCTATATCGCGCTGAATCGGGGAGCCGTATCCTCCTCCACCGCCGCAATACATTTCCAGCCAGGTGCCTTTTGGGACTTGAAAAATCATGTCTTTTGAGCCCACTTTCTGGGTTCTTCCATCAGGAAAATGCAGCAGATAATGGTTGCTTGTACCTTTCCCTCCCCCAAACAAACCTTCGGGAATTTTTGCTCCTTCATATTCCATGCCATCGCCGAGAGTGCCAACTGCATTGTTCTCACCATCGATGCGGATTTTCACATATGTTCCATACCCGCCGCGATACTTTCCTGCTCCTGCGGAATCCGGCAGGTACTCATAAGCTTCCATAAAGAATGGATCTTTGATTTCCAGCATTTCAGGATCCTGGGAACGCATGCATCCTGCTGCCCCGGCAAAACCGATTCCGTTAAAACCATCATGTCCATCTAAAGCTCCCTGACCACCTTTTGCCATAAATCCAAAATCAAAATATGGCTCATTTTTGCGGGGATCCGTCCCTGTAAATACCGGCGGACAGGCTTTACACCAATCCGCAGTTACCTGATCTGGCACTGCCTCCTTAAAGGCATTCATGATGGATTCCAAGAGGACATCGGCGATTTGGTTACCAACAATAGTTGCCGCCGGGAAGTTGGGATTCAAAATGCTTCCTTTCGGGAAATAACATTCCAATGAGGAAAATAATCCTTCATTTTGAGCAATCTCAGTTCCCGGGTTAATCAACATCAAATAGGCAATCGCACATGCAGCTTTTGCCCCAGCCGGCGGCATATTAGTAAATCCGGGAGCTTGTTTGTCTGTTCCCGTAAAATCCATGTGCACTTTACCATCTTCAATCGTAATTTTTACTGCTATTTTATATTTTTTTAATGGATCCACTCCATCGGAAACCATAAAGCTTTCGCCATAGTATGTTCCTGGTTTCCACTTGCGGACAATTTCTTTCGTTTGCCTTTCCGTTGCTTCAATAATGTAATCAAGGTGGCTGCGGAATGTTTCCAGCTCATATTTTTCAATCACATTTAAAAGCCCTCTCTCGCCAATGTTACAGGCTCCAATCATGGCCTTTACATCTTCTTCAACAACTTTCACCCGAACATTGGCAAACAGCATTTTCCAAACATCATGTCTGATCTTTCCTTTTTCCACAATCTTCACCCCGGGAATGCGGATTGCTTCCTGCCAGACTTCAGTATGGTTTGGATTATATCCGCCGGGGGTAGCCCCGCCGAGATCGGTTAAATG
>JAUZQA010000415.1 GCA_030705665.1 Bacillota bacterium | reverse complement strand
TCATTTACCCCGCTGTGGCTTTAAAACAAAGTTTAATAATTTGTAATAAAGACTATATTTTATAAAAAAGTTTGATTATTAATCCTGTGTTGATATGCAGGATTTATTCGTGTTCCACAAACGGGCCATATTCTGGAATAAAGCAATTGTCTAAATAGCAGAATTTTGAAATAATTGTTATAAAGTTAAAAGTGGCCAGTGGGGGGATAAAGTTTGGAAATAAACCAAGTTAATTTAAAGACTAGAAATATAAAAGAGATGAAAGCTTTTTATACAAAAACTCTTGGGTTACCATTAACTAATGAAAGTGAAGATAGCTTTCGTATTGCTGTAGGTTCTAGTCAATTAGAATTTACAGAGAAAAATGTAGAAGGAGAACCGTATTATCATTTTGCATTTAACATTCAGTCTAACAAGTTTAATGAGGCTAAGTCTTGGGTTAAAGAAAAAGTTAGTTTAAATGTAGAGGACGGGGAAGATGAAGCTGATTTTTCACACTTACCTGCACATTCCCTTTATTTTTATGACCCAGCTGGTAACGTTGTAGAGTTCATCTCCAGACATTCTATATCTAAATTTGGAAAGGAACCTTTTTCCCAAAAAGGCATTTTAAATATTAGTGAAATTAGCTTCACAGTAGATGATGCAATAACAACTGGGCAACGGTTAATTGAGATAGGTATAAGGGAACGTAATAATTATCCATTAAGTACGACGTCGATTAATTTTATGGGCGAACATTCGACTGGAGTTTTTATATTGTTAACTCAACCAGGACGAAGATGGATATTTTCAGATAAAATTTCAGCTGTTTTTCCAATTGACATTATATTATCAAACGGTGACCGAATTACTTTAGATGATAAAAATGAATTAATAATTACACAAAACAATTGATAAGACTATCTTTTGATACAGTATTTTATACTTATTAAATTAAAGGGCGCCATTCTTAAGTATTGGCGCTGATTTTACAATTCTATGGTCAGATTATTGAGCAACAACTTCTAAAAGAAAAGTGGATATTTATGTTAAAATGTAAATGGGATTGTGAATGAATATGGAGGAAATATATGAATATAAAAAAATCACTATTTGTGTTTTTATTATTATCTTTTTGCTTATCAGCTTGCACAAATAAAAGTATAAAAAATATTCAACATCAATCCCTTCATAAATCTAATCATGCTGAATTAGCTAGTAGAGTTAATGAGAAAAATATGAATTTGAAAATGCAATTAGAGCATCCTATTTACGATGTGATGACTGATAAAATGACGTTACAAATAAATAATAAAGGTGAACCTCTGTCATTTGGATCACGTTATGATATTGAAATTTTCAAAGATGGATCATGGTATACAATCCCTTTTAAAGATGATATTGACTTTTCTATGATAGGTATTAATTTAGGCCGAGATCAGACTTATAAAAGTACAATTAGTTTAAAAACACTAAAATATAACTTAACCCCTGGACACTACCGAGTTATAAAAAGTTTTAATTCAGGAGGAAAGGAAATAACCCTAGCTTCATTCTTTGAATTAAAGTAATTGTTAAGCAATCGGGCGCGCTTCTTAAGTAAGAAGGCGTCTTCTTTTATTGGGCCATTTAATGGAGTAAGGCTTATTGAACTAACGTCTCAGGATAGTTTAAGAAGAAACACCAAAATTATGGTAAGATTTTTAAAAACTTAGATATAGGGGGGAGTATCTATGGATATAGAAATTCATAGTGTTTTCACCAATGCAAATCTCGATGAAATGAAGGAAATTTATGCTTCAGTTGGGTGGACGAAACATACAAACGAGATAATTAAACAAGTATTCGAAGCAAGTAATGTCGTAGCCTTAGTTAAGGTTAATGGAAGAATTATTGGGATTGGTAGAGGGATGACAGATGGCGTTTTTAATGCCGCCATTTATGATGTAGTGGTTCATCGGGATTTTCAAGGGCAAGGAATAGCTAAAAAAATTATGGAGTTTTTACTTGATAAGCTAAGTAATGTTTCTTGTGTACATTTAATATCAACAACTGGTAATGAAGGATTTTATAGAAAACTTGGATTAAAAAATCTGAAAACTGGAATGGCAAGGTATTTAAATCCAAGTCTAAGTGATGAGTATTTAGAGTAATTTTTCTTGTTCAACTACCGGAGCAGGTTAGTGAAAAAAGGAATATATTAGTACCAGGTATTAATACTAAGTGATATAATTAAACTTGAGTGATTTCTAAATTTTGTTATGGGGGCTTTATTATGTTAGATAATCGAGAAATTAAAAAAATTATTAGACATCGGTACCCATTCCTCTTAGTGGATAGGATTTTGGAAATAGAAGAAGGAAAAAGAGCAGTAGGACTAAAAAATGTAACATCAAATGAGGATTTTTTTAACGGACACTTTCCGAATTATCCAGTAATGCCAGGGGTATTAATTGTAGAAGCATTAGCTCAAGTAAGTGCTGTTGTAATGTTAACAAAAGAAGGAAACCAAGGACGATTAGGGCTTTTAGCAGGTATAGATAAATGCCGATTTAAACAGCAAGTAAAACCAGGAGACCAACTCCGGCTTGAGGTTGAAATAACCCGATTAAAAGGTCCTATTGGCAAAGGCAAAGGCATAGCTACAGTTGATGGAGAAGTAGTTTGCGAAACAGAGATAATATTTGCATTTGGTGATTAAAAGCTATTAATTTCTAAAATGTCATTCAAATTGTTGGACAAAAGAGTGTCTTATTGAACTAACGGGGTGCGTTAGTTCAACATCTGGATGCATCTTCACAGAGAGTGATTAATCTGGATGATTGGATTAAATCCTATTTATCTAAAATAAAAAAGAGAGAAAAATTTCTCTCCTCTTACTGTTTAGTAAGCTTTGGCATCATTATGCTTATATTCCAATAGTTCAAATTTTGTATCTCCCAGGTCACCTGTATTTAGTTCAGTACCTGATTTATACACCCTAGGGGTGAACTTCAAAGTCATGGAATCAAACTTAATTCCAGGTTCTTTGCTGTCAGGGTCTTGAATCATTATGACCGCTTTTACTTCGTACCACCTTTTACGCTCATTAAGTTTGATGATTTGCTTATCTTCCTTGATTTTAACCCAGCCCCATTTCATTTGTTTCCCATATTCTTTTTGAATTATTTTTTCTGCTTTCGGTTGGATAAAATCTAAAAGCATGTCATTGGGTGTTGCATAGATTTCCTTTACATTCGTATTATTACTCGTATTTTCTTGGGCGTTAGCGAAGGTAAGTGGAGTAACAAGTTGCAGAGTCAACAAAAACGTTGATGCTATTTTTTTCATATAAACACCCCAAATATGTATTTTAATGTAAATATTATGTGTACTTAGCGGTAAAATTATTTGCGTACTTAATAGCACTTTTCATTTTCTAAATTAAATGTCAGTGAGCTTAATAAAAGGAAGAGGGAAAAGGAGATAATACATCAGAGGTGATAATGTGCGTTTAATTGTTCTTTTCCCCCTTTTAATTACGATAGTCTTATTACAAAACAATTCAGCCCATGCTGAAACAGAAGAAAAACCATTGGAAAGCCAGATAACATCATTTATGACTGGTTTGCATGTCCACCAACCGAAACAAGCAGTTGAATTATGGATATTAGGTGTGCAAAACCGAAGTGGTGCTGTTCAATTTGCTATGTTGTCACCTTCGCTTCAAAAACAGACAAGGAAACAATTTGAACAAAGAGGATGGGTAACAGGAGTATCAAGCCCGTGGGTCGATAACTTTCGCTTTGTAGAAGTAAAAAAGCTTAGCGATACAAAAATACAATATACGGTTGTATACGATTTACTAACTTCATACGCAAATTTCGGTAAGGGTCAAAAGGTTATTACTGTCGAAAAGAATCCAGTGTCATATATGACGAACTGGTTAATTACATCAATAGTAACGAAATATAGTCAATGGGAAGCATTTACACCTGCTGAAACAGTGATTAACTAAAGGTTATTGTCCAAAGCTATTACTGAATTTACTACGGATAACATTCAAGATGTGAGATTCATTTTTTATTTGTGAGGAATTACACTTAAAGTAAACGGGGTGCGTTAGCAGTAGAACAAATTAATCGATTTTAAGGCTGGAGCAACATCTTAGTTATTCCAGAAAAGGGCGCAATTCTTCAGTAAGAATTGTGCCCTTTCTTCATGTTAAGGGCCAGATTGTTG
>JAUZQA010000414.1 GCA_030705665.1 Bacillota bacterium | reverse complement strand
TCAATTGCAACACGAGCAATTGACCCATTTGCGCCAAGAATTAATACATTCGTCATCTTTAAAACACCCTTTCAATTAGTTAAATACTTGTTGATTCTGAAGCATTTACTGGATGCCAATCATCTCCACGTTTTTCAAAATTCATTTTAACTCTCATACTCCAAGTATTTCTGATGCCATAAATTCTAGCATCAATTTTTGTATCACAAACAAAAATAGCTGTATGACCATTAATCGTAATGGTTGTTTTTTGTGGCATAGTTTTGAAGTATTTCATTTTTTCATTTTCTATTTGTTCAAGCCATTCTTGCTTGCTTTGTTGATATCCGCTCATGTGTACAAATTTATGATTTTCAGTAAAGATGTCATCTAATGTTTTAGTATCTTTATTAACCATTGCATCATTAATCCATTGATAAACTTCTAGAATTTGTTGTTTATCGTCAAACATATTTGTACTTGCACCTCCTTTTTCATATGAAACAAACCATCTGAACATCAATTCGTAGAAGGCACCTCTACTTGATTTACTTTGCCACTGCGTATAAAGAACGCTGTGATTAAACCTACCAATGCTATGACCATTGCGTACAGAAACACGTTATGTGACCCGAACGTCATCGCTTTTGCCATTTCAGTCGGTTGAGTCGGTGCAGTGGAGTCGTGCAAGTAACGATTGATACTGCCCGATAGAATGCTGACTGAAACAGCAGTGCCGATTGCACCCGCCACCTGCTGCAGAGTGCTTATAAAAGCTGTGCCGTGCGGGTATAACTCCGGCGGTAGTTGGTTCAAGCCATTGGTTTGAGCAGGCATAAGTACCATGGAGGAGCCAATCATGAGTCCGATATGCAGCGCAACAATTAAAGCCAATGAAGAAGCGGTGGATATACCTGTGAAAAACCATAACATAACCGCCATGATAACAATCCCAGGAATCACAAGCACTTTAGAACCATATTTGTCGTACCAGCTTCCCATGCGCGGCGATAGGATACCGTTCAACGCACTACCTGGTAACAACATGAGTCCAGCAACTAATGTGGAAAGTCCCAAACCGTTTTTGTTTTGCAGATACATTGGCAGAATAATCATAGTTGACATAAAAATCATCATACATGCGACAACCATAATGACCCCAACGATGTACATTGGATACTTAAAGACGCGTAAATTCAACAATGGTTGTTTCATAAATATTTGGCGTAGAATGAATAGTATAAGTGCGACTAACCCAACTATAATCGATGTCATCACAACTGGACTTGTCCATCCTTCAGATCCTTCACCTGCCATGCTGAAGCCAAAAACAACTCCTCCAAATCCAAGCGTTGAAAGTGTGACGGACATCGGATCAATACGAAGCTTTGTGACTTCAGTAACATTTTCTACATACTTCAGACCTACTAAAAACCCACTTACCAAAAACGGAAGTGAGAGCCAGAAAATAAAGTGCCAAGATAAATATTGGATGATTACACCCGCCACGGTTGGACCAAGTGCCGGTGCGAACATATAGACTAGCCCGACTGTCCCCATTGCAGCCCCACGTTTTTCCTGCGGATAAATGACGAGGACTGTATTGAAAATAAGAGGCATCAACAATCCCATGCCAATAGCTTGCAGGACTCTTGCCAACATCAACATTTCGAAATTCAATCCAATCGCCGCAATCAATGTACCAATGATTGAACTTGCAAGTGAGACTATAAATAACCGTCTAGTGGAAAACCTCTGCAATAACAAACCGCTTATCGGACTCAAAATGCCAAGAACAAGCAAAAAGCCCGTCGTCAACCATTGTGCGGTCGCAGCTGAAATTTGAAACACTTCCATTAATTTGCTGAGTGCAATATTAAGAGCATTTTCGCTGAGTATACCGACGAAACCACAAATGAGCAATGAAGCCATAATTCCCCTTGTGTTATATTGTTTACTTTTTTCCATCTCAATCTCCTCTTCTTTAATATTTACTTAACCTGAAAAACAAAAGATGGGTCAACACATTGGAATGGCTAACCCATCTTTTTTACGGGGAGCATGCCCCATTCATTATCTGGAATTGCAAACTTCCGTAATTATTGATTTAGTTCTTTTCTTTCATTCCACACAAAATTCGATGTTCTTTTGGCGATCAACCATTTTCCGTTTTCATAAACATACTCATCTTTATAAGAAACTGCTGATGCATTATTTATCTTTTTTCCATTTTCATTACTAATGAGGTCTACCCGGCAATAGAGAGTTCCTTCCGCATTATTCCCGTTTATCGACACCACATGTTGACCATTACTATGATAAACCGTTTCGAAATTTGCCAAGAAACCTTCAAAAGCATTTCCTATTTCTTGGGTCCCTTTGAAACTTGAAGTTAACTCACCGTTTGCATAGGAGTCCACAGTTGCCTCTTTAGTGAAAAGTTCTGTTTGCTTCCAAACTTCTTTCTTGTCCGCCAGTATGGAAAAGTTATCAACAAGTTCTCTAAGAGCTCTTACGTTTTCTAATTCATTCATTCTTTCTTCCAAGGATTTATGATTTTGTGTCATTTTTCTTCCTCCTAATTTTCTTCATGACAATTTATTTTTCCCTAATCAACCATTTCATTTATTCGAAATTTGTGCTGTCAGAAACATCTCGCCAATTGTCATACTCGGTTTGGCGACTTTGAAGATACTGGTTGATAAAATTGACCATTCCTGTCCCGCCAATGAAACGAAATGGAGGATTGGTATCAGTAAGTACCTTAATCATTGCTTTAGCCAATTTTGCTGGATCACCCGGTTCAGTCTTGTAGAATGAAGTATAGAAATTTTGCATCTGTTCTCGTTGCTGGTCATAATCCTCGATCTCTAAATCTGAAAATCACCAAGAGTATCTCTCATTCCTTCTGTTTTTCGTGCAGTCGCAACCACTTTATAGCCATTATCCAAAGCTTCCTTAGCGATTGCAGCACCTAGCCCCTTATTGGCTCCAGTTATAAACCATACTTGATAGTTTGTCATTGTTTACCACCTTATTAAATATTGATTCTATAGCTATTGAGATTTCTTGCTCGGTCAACATCGCTAATGTCATGATACAAGCCCTTTTTGGTTTCCAATTTGGCAATCCGGTTCATATCTTCTCCGCTTAATTCAAAATCAAAGATATTGAAGTTTTCGATGATTCGTTCTTTACGTACAGACTTTGGAATAGCTACAACTCCTCTTTGCGTCAGCCATCGCAGGATGATTTGCGCTACGGATTTGTTATGCTTTTCAGCAATCGATACCAAAACATCGTTTTCAAAGATGTTATTTTTCCCTTCGGCAAGGGGTCCCCAAGACTCTATTTGGACATTGTTCTCCTTCATAAATTCAGCACCTTCCGTTTGCTGAAAGAAAGGATGGACTTCCACCTGATTGACGGCAGGTACGACCTTATTGTTCATAATGAGGTCTAATAGACGGTCTGGCTGAAAGTTGCTAACCCCGATTGCCCTGATTTTCCCTTGAGCATATAATTCCTCCATAGCTCGCCAGGAACCATAAACATCACCATACGGCTGATGAATTAAATACAAATCCAAATAATCCAATTGCAATCTTTTCAGTGATTTTTCAAATGCTTTCTTTGTGTTCTCATATCCGGCATCCTGAATCCAAAGTTTTGTCGTAACAAATACATCTTCTCTTGGTATGCCGCTACGTTTTATTGCCTTGCCAACTGCTTTTTCATTTTGATAAGAAGAAGCAGTATCAATCAGGCGATAGCCTTCCATTAAGGCCTCATAGACGCATTGCTCGCATTCTTTTGCATCAATGATTTGGAAAACACCAAACCCAAGAATAGGCATTTCAACACCATTGTTTAAAGTTACTTTTTGCATTTATATTCCTCCCCTTGTTCTTTTTAATTCATATTGATGGTTTAATACTCATGTGTGTATAATATAATAAAAAATGAATGAAACCTATAACCAATTTCATGCGTTTCGTGCATTAATACACACATTAAAAGAAATTGTGAATTAATTCGGAGGACATATCGATGACAAAAGTGGATAGAAGAGTTCTTAAATCACAAGAGGTAATTAAAAAAGCATTTATCGAACTACTGAATGAAAAAGGTTTTGATAAAATGACCATACAGGATATTTCCGACCGGGCAAATGTTAATAGAAGGACTGTGTATCTTCATTACTTAGATAAATTTGATCTTTTGGATAAAAT
>JAUZQA010000413.1 GCA_030705665.1 Bacillota bacterium | reverse complement strand
CTCCAACTGAAGCGGCTGGAAGATTAATAGTGTTAATGACAGCTGGTGTTCCGTCATTAGAAACTGACAAAACTTTAATCACACCAGCACCTTTGCTAGTTGATCCAGTTGCATAAAGCTGGCTTCCATCTTTTGAATATGCCAAGCCCCACATATGGGAAAGACCTAAGTTGATATCCTGAGCTTTCATCACTCCGCTTACGAGATCTACAACGTTGATTCCTTTACCGCCGTAATCACTGCGGCCGACAATCGTAACAGCTGTTTTTCCGTTTGGATTAACGGCAACAGAAATAGGGTTACCGCCAAATTCAATTTGTTTTCCCGCTGGTGTAATCAACTGGTTAACTGGTGTTTGCACGGAACCATCTGCTTGTTGTCCGACAAGATTGCTTCCAAAAGCACCATCTTGAGCTGCATAAACCCCTGCTGAGCTCATTAATATACTCGTTACTGCTAGTCCCGCTAAAACCCTTTTTTTCTTTTTCATCTTCTTTAACATATTTTCCCCTCCTAACCTTTGTTCAATAACAGAATACTCTTAATTTATTAAGCTACTATTTACCAATTGTAAAATAACAATAAAGAAAATTCAGACTTTATAACCGCACCAAATTGACTAGTATTATAGTTGTTTTTTGTTATACTACAATATTAAAAAACCCCTAGAAACTTTCAATTTCCAGGGGCTGAATACATATTATTTTTTATGAAAAATACTGTTTATATCTCGGTGCTCATTTTGCAAATCTTCAAGTGATGGCAGACCAGAAATATAGCCGACACCACCAGTACGATCAATTCCAATTCCATTTTCCATTGCTTTTACTAATTCATTTTTATCTACAGCTGTAATTTGTTTAGTATCCAATTCGTCGCCAGGATGCTGGAAGTTACTCATAAGATAGGAGGAACCATTACGGTTATCAATTGCTGCCAATCCAGTTGCTTCTGCTCCTGCCGGAATTGATAAAATTCTTGATAATTCCTTGGTATCAACGTTATAAGCCCAAACAAAGTTATTAGTATGCATTCCGCTGTCCTCACCGATAAATAAGGTTCTCAAGGCTTCTGAATAGCTTAAATTGTCTGGATTTGCAACCGAATTAACATCGGCGGTATTTCCATATGCATCAACTGGCATATCTTTACCGACTACCAACCCAGACATTTTAGCTGCAACATACTCACTATGAATCTCTTTCCCTGAGCTGTCTCTTTGTCCCTCTGTTAAATCAAGCTGATATGTCACACCAGATTTGATTTTTGGAAGGTGGATGTCATCGGTCGGATCTGCGGGATTAGCCAGCATTCCATTGCTTTGATCGGAAATAGCAATGTACACCTTCTTATCCTTTTCGTTCAAGGTGACACCTTCCATTTTATTAAATTCCGATGTTGCTCCAAGCATCGCAGCATAGCGACGGGATTCCAAAAATGCTGCTGCTTTTTCCATGCCAGGTTTTACTTTTAAGTATTCTGTTTTTCCATAAGTGTATTGCTTAATCGCTTTGAATCCTTCTTTTGCTACATCAGAAGTTTCAAAAATATCACTAAACTTAACACCGCTGTCAATGATGGCTTTAATTTCATTGTCAGATGCATGTCCTAATTTAATCCATGATAAATTTCCAGAACCGCCATTATCCGTCCCAGTTTGTTGGAATTTTGCCGCATATAGAGTACCTGCTGAAAGATCCTTTTCCTTATCGGCCACATACATAAACATGGTTGTGTAAGATCCGTCATCACCAAAGAAGGCTGTACGGTTGTCAGGCATCATTTTCATTAATTCGTGTGAAAAACGGCCGATACTGTAATGTTTTGAAACGGAAGCATTTCCATTATTGTTTACTTTGATCTCCGGAATAAACCCATAGAAATAAGGATTTGCTTTTGACTTATCCCCAAAATATAGCTGGGCGAAACTTTCAACTTGTGTTCTCGCGGAAGAAGTTGGATTTGACTCAAAAGTACGTGCATCTGGCTCGTACTCTTCTGAGCCTAAATGAGTGTTCCATGGAGAAAGCGAACCATTACATGGAATCCAAAGTCCATTCACGCTTGAAAAGTCAATTTTTTTTACTGCCTTGGCTGTTAGTTCTCCTGTTTTCTTATCTTGTTCCATTGTGGATAGAGACATTGATGCAGGAACAATTCCATAAGCAGATTTACCTGCAGCATCAATCGTTTGGTACTCATAATGGGTTACCATATATAATTTTCCGTCAATCGGTTTTAATAAACTATTAGAATCTGGAGCGTCTGAGACATAGTATGTAGGTTTTCCTGCGATGCTGTTATCTACGACTGGATTTCCATTTACATCAATCGGTGTTCCCGCAGGGATTAATTGCCCTTTATTCATTGCTATTTTATCTTCAGTTTTGAAAAGTCTTTTATATGAGAGTGGAAATTTCTTTACCTGTCCATTACTATATTTTACTTCCAGTGATGCATCAGAGTAGGTCTGCACCATTTGGTCAATTGTTTTTGGTGCTGACATTCCATTAAATTTTACTGTATCAATCGTAACATGGCCTTTACCTGCCATAGCCGCAGCAGGTGTTACGGCAGGAATAGATAGTGCAAGCACGAGTGCGACCGTTGCCCCTTTTTTACCAAAACATATTTTTTTCATTGTACTCCCCCTTGAATTGTTTTCTTATAAATCTATTAAACAAAAGGTGTGTTAGCGTAGTGTTATCTTATTGTTTAAACTATGTAAATTTTTAATAATTTTCCGTAAAATCTCAAAAAATACCGGTGAATAAATAAAAAACCGCAGAATGCAAAAGCATTCCTACGGTTTGATCTTGGCCTTATTTTTTTAATCTGCTGTTATTCATTTTTCTCCCAGTTTGTTGATAAATCCCACGCAATCGAAGTTTCAATTATTTGTTTAACTTCTGCTAATTTCATCGTTTTACCTAAAGCCCACATAAGTTTAGGTACAATTGCTTCTGTGTTCATATCACCTGAGATAATAACATCATACTGAGCGACTTTTCTACCAACCTCATATAAGTACAAATCCTGGCCTTCCTCTAAGCATTGGGTGGAAATAAGAACCGCAATCCCAGCTTCGGTTAATTCCTTAATTTTGGGTAATAAATTTCTGTCTTCAAATGGCACTCCACCATTTCCAAAGCTCTCAATAATAACACCTTTATACGATGATTTTATATAATCAAAAATCTCCGGTTTGATTCCTGGATATAATTTCAAAAGAAACACATCTGGACAAAGACTCCTGTCAACCACAAGCTTTTCTTCGGAAACTTCCGGCTTCCAAAAATATGTAACATCATTCCCTTTAATGGAGGCTACATACGGATGGTTAATACTTTCAAAAGCATCATAACTTTTTGTTCTCATTTTAACTGCCCGTGTACCGACAATCACCCTTCCGTCAAAAACGACAAACACTCCTCCTATGCCCTCACATGCAAAGCGTATAGAATCAGTGAGGTTTTTTTTCGCATCCGTCTTTTTAAAACTGATTGGAACCTGCGACCCAGTAATGACAATCGGTTTATCTAATCCTTGAAGCATATAGGACAAAGCTGCTGAAGTAAATGCCAGTGTGTCAGTACCATGGGTAATCACAAATCCATCAAATTGGTCATAGTTTGAAGCAATCGTATCTGCCATTTGGACCCAGTGCTCTGGCTGCATATTGGTACTATCTCTGTTCATTAAAATTTGGCACGTTACATCAACTGTTTGTGATGGATTTTGAAAGTAGTTAAGCAGTTCTTCAGCCGACATTCCCGGAACTAACCCTTCTTTACTCTCCACTGATGCGATTGTACCACCCGTAGCAAGTAACAATAGTTTTTTCATTGTTAATCTCCCTTATTTTTCGGTATTGTGCGCATAACGCAAATATATATACTATATTATAAGATTCAATTTTGTTAAAAAGCAATATTTGTTTTCGATTCGCGCACATTTTCTCTTTTTGTCATCTATGTATCATGTTATAATTAGTTCAGATCAATATTTTGACAATAAGATAGGTTAAAAAATTTTAATGAGCATGGAATAAATAGCGGGAGTGGAATGAGAGTGTTAACAAGATTAGGTGAACTTAGAAAAAATCGAAAATGGTCCATGCAGGAGACTGCTGACCGTCTTGGAATTGCCAAAAGTACGTATGCAGGTTATGAATCTGGATATAGGGAGCCTTCGCTTCAAGCATTATCCCAGCTCGCTGATTTATTT
>JAUZQA010000412.1 GCA_030705665.1 Bacillota bacterium | reverse complement strand
CGGAAATGGGCTTAACGAAAGATGCTATTGGCCGTAGGATTGCAAAAGGTGCAAAAGTCTTTGTTTCAGATTTAAATGCCCGTGGAAAACAAGATGTAGGTGAGTTATTAACTCAATACATCGAACTGCTTGAAAAAGATGAGCAACTAGAAGAAGCAATAAATTTAAAAGCCTTGTTAGACAACCCAGAAGAGCATTTTGTCCAAATCTCACCAGTTAAAGAACAAGCAGATCCATCTGTATCAACAGAATGATTTTTGAAATACAAAAGAACGTCCGTGAATGTACGGGCGTTCTTTTTTGATCGTTTTAAAGATAAATTAACGGTTAATTTTAAAAAGGCTGCATTAAGGGAAACTGTTGATTTTTTAACCTGTTGATTGGAGCGGAAATCAACAGTCAAATTTAATATAGCCTTTTATAAAAATATCTTGATTCTTTTGTAAAAATAGTGGTATAGTACATTATCGTTCTCAAATTATCTTATTATACTGAAAGGATCAACAAAGAATGAAACTAGGTGCCCGCATTTTCAAAACGGGAATCGCAATTGTTTTATCACTATATCTGGCACAGCTATTACATTCACCCTCACCAGTTTTTGCAGCCATTGCCGCGATATTTGCAATTCAACCAACCATTTACAGATCATATTTATCCATCATTGAGCAAGTTCAAGGAAATATTATTGGTGCATTAGTTTCCATCTTATTTGTACTTGTGCTCGGAAATCAATATATTGTCATTGGCTTTGCTGCGATCGTCGTTATTATTATTAACTTGAAGCTTAAAATTGAGAATACGATTGGCCTTTCACTTGTAACCTTAATCGCCATTATGGAATCAACCGGGAATAACTTTCTCTTGTTTTCTTTCATACGGTTCTCAACCATTATGCTTGGTGTTTTTTCTGCCTTTATTGTCAATCTTATTTTCATGCCTCCTAAATATGAGCAAAAGCTGTACACCGCAATTTCAGAGACAACTGAGGAAATGATCAGATGGATTCGCTTAAGTTCCAGACACGCTTTTGATCATAATCTCTTAAAACTTGATATCGAGAAGCTTAAAGAAAATAGAATTAAAACAGAGCAATTTTATTTAATGTACAAAGAAGAACGCAGCTATTTTAAAAAATACCATCTGGAAAAGTCACGTAAACTCGTCATTTACCGCCAAATGATTAACGCAGTTAAAAAGGGACTTGATACCTTAAAACGATTGCATCGATATGAAAATCAACTAGCCCATTTACCAGTGAAATTTCAACAATCCATTCAGGCCCATTTGGATAACCTTATCTATGAACATGAACAAATCATGTTAAGATATATAGGTAAGGTTCCTATACAATCCAATTTAGAACAAAACCAGGTAAGTCTTGATAAAAAGGAACTGCTTGATTTCTTTCTGGACTATCAGAAGGAGTCAATAAATAAGAGTGACCCAGAACTTTATCATACTATTCAAATTATTACAGGTATTTTTGAATATGGGGAGCATGTCGACCATTTAGAGCGGTTGATTACTAGTTTTATTTCCCATCATGAAAATAAAGTTTCAATTAAAAAGTAATTTATAAAACGCATAAAAGAAACCGATGCAGAATTCATACTGCATCGGTTTCTTTTTGTTCCAATTGCTGAATTTGAAATAGTTTAAAGTAACTTCCTTGTTTTTCCATCAACTCATCATGTGTTCCCACTTCTTTTATATTTCCATTTTCCATAAGAACAATGCGATTAGCATGGGTTATGGTCGATAATCGGTGAGCAACAATAAAAGTCGTACGATTATGCGCCAAAATATTCAATGATTCCTGAATGGAATGTTCACTTTCAAGATCCAGCGCAGAAGTTGCTTCATCCAAAATCAGCAGCGGAGGATTTTTTAAAAATACTCTGGCAATGGCAATCCGTTGTTTTTGTCCGCCTGAAAGCTTTACGCCTCTTTCCCCCACTTTGGTATCATATCCTTCAGATAAGCCTAAGATAAACTCGTGAGCATTAGCCGCCTTAGCAGCCTCTATAACCTCTTCATCCGAAGCATCAGGCCTTCCCAAGAGAATATTCGCTTTTACGGAATCACTAAATAAGATATTATCCTGAAAAACAACGCCGATTTTGTCTCGTAGTGTTTGCACGTTAAAACCGCGAATATCTGTCCCATCTAAAAGGATTCTCCCTGAGGTTACATCATAAAAACGAGGAATTAAACTCACAAATGTTGATTTCCCTCCGCCGCTCATTCCAACAAGAGCAATCGTTTCCCCTTGTTTGACGACCAAGGAGATATCCTTTAAAACTGACTCTGCATTTTCTTCATAGGCAAATTGTACATTTTCAAAAGTAATATCACCTTTTACTTCCTTGCAGTCAATGGCATCTGGCGCATCTACAATATCATATTTTTCATCCAATAATTGAAAAACACGATCCATTGATGCTAATGATTGAGTAAGGGTTGTTGATGAATTAACGAGTCTTCTTAATGGATCATAAAGTTTATCGATATAGGCAAAAAAGGCAACCATTGTTCCCAACGTAAGACTATGGTTAATGACAAGATAGGCTGAATAACCGATCACCAGCAACGGAGCGATATCAGTAATGGTATTTACAGCAGCAAATGACTTAGCATTCCAGCTTGTATGCTGCAGTGCCTTATTTAAAAAGTTATTATTTTGTTTGGCAAATTGGGACTGCTCATATTTTTCAATCGCAAAGCTTTTAATAACCGGCATTCCTTGGACCCGTTCATGGAGATAACCTTGTACCTCTGCAAGCGCTTGGGACCGGACTCTTGTCAGTTTTCTGAGTCTCCCAAAAAAATACTTCACCGAAAAAGCGTACAGCGGGAACAGCAAAATGGATATAATGGTTAACTTTATGTTCATAGAAACCATCATGGCAATTGCAATAATAATCGTCGACATATCCAGCCAAAGGTTCATTAACCCAGTGATAACAAAGTCCTTTGTTTGTTCTACATCATTAATCATTCGTGAAATAATTTCACCAGACCGATTATTTGCATAGAATTTAAAACTAAGCTTTTGTATGTGAGAATATAGCTTGTCACGAATCTCATAAAGGATTTTATTTGCTGTCCACTGTGCGTAATATTGACGGAAATATTCTATTGGAGGCCTTAAAATAACAAATATAACCACCATAGATATCATTATATAGAGCAGTTTTGTTATTTTTTCATGCTGGATTAAATGATTATTCCCGACAATATCGTCAACAACGTACTTAATGAGCAGGGGTATAATTAGAGGAATTGAAAATTTAATAAGCCCAATGATAATTGTTAAAAAAATTTGCTTACGATATGGTTTTACAAATTGTAAATATCTGCGAATACTTCCCAAACTGACCTTCCCTCTCTTTCTATATAAGCCAACCAACTGGCATGACTTCATGGCCATTGAAGAGCCGGAGTTTCTTTAACACAAATAAAAACCTGTTGATCAAAAATCAACAGGAGCCATAATCAACGTTCGGCCTTTTGCTTAACCTCTGTAAGTTAAATACCGCTCATACCAAATATCGATAAAATCTGGTGAAAAAGGTCCCTTGCGCTGACGAATCCAACGAATTAGCTTTTCAACATTTTTCTTTAGAATTTGATCAATAACATCGGGGTATTTCATTTCTTTGCGGTGCCGCTCATACTCATCCTCATCCAGAAGGTTAAAGGTCATATCGGGAAATACTTTAATATCAAGGTCATAATCGATATATTTAATTGAATCCCCGTCAAATATATAAGGGGAGCTAATATTGCAATAATAATAAATTCCATCTTCACGGATCATTCCAATTACGTTGAACCAATATTGAGAATGAAAATAACATATTGCAGGTTCCCGTGTCACCCATGTTCTGCCATCTGATTCTGTAACAAGTGTCCGATCATTTGCACCAATGATTAAAGTTTGAGTTCCCTTTAGAACTGTCGTTTCATCCCAGATGCGATGGATGTGCCCATTGTGTTTATAGCTATGTATTTGTATTGGTGCTCCTTCTATGGGTACGCCCATGTTTTTCCCCTACTTTCATTCCCGAACGCTTTGTAACCAATCGATTCCTTCATTTAATTTTAACAATAGGAAACAAAGTACAATTCTAAAATTTTGATATTTATTATTATTATTATAACGGTTCGGCCAAGAATTTAAAACAAAAGAGCCATTGTTTTCAATGACTCTTACCGAAAATTTGAAAATTTT